>CALUZE010000111.1 GCA_944325235.1 uncultured Elusimicrobiales bacterium
ATTGGTCCCTTGATTCACAACAAACAAGTGACCGATATGCTGGCTGCCAAACAAATCACCGCCATTGACCGCCCGCAGGACGCGGCCGATAAATCCGGCGTGCTGGTCATCCGCGCCCACGGCATTACGCCGCAGTTTCAGCAGGAAGTGAAATCCTGCGGAATGGAAGTGGTGGACGCTACCTGCCCGCTTGTAAAACACGCGCAAAACATCATTGCCAAATTTGCCGAACAAGGCTATCACACCGTTATCGTGGGTGACAGCGGCCACGCCGAAGTAATCGGTCTGTTGGGCTATACGCAAGGCAAAGGGGTCGTCGTATCCGGGCCGGAAGAAGCCGCCCGCCTGCCGCACTTTGATAAAGTAAACGTCGTTTCCCAAACCACGCAAAAAGAAAGCGTATTTTACGAAACGGCCGAAGAAGTCAAAAAGCACGCCGACGACTGCCAAGTTTCCAACACCATTTGCCAACCCACCAAGGACCGCCAAAAAGAAACCATTGAACTGGCCAAAAGCGCCGATTTGGTGATTGTCGTTGGCGGCCGCCACAGCGCCAACACGGCGCGGCTGGCTTTGCTGTGCAAAGGGCTGGCCCCGGCGGTACTGCACGTGGAAACCGAAGAAGAACTGGAACCCGCCCCGGTGCAGCGCGCGAAGAAAATTTTTATTACGGCCGGCGCTTCCACCCCCAACTGGGTGATTGACCGCGTGGCCGCCCGCGTGCGCGACTTACGCACCCCCAATGCCAAATCCATTTTGTCGGGCCTGGCGCAAAAAACGTGGCACTTTTTGGTGCGCAACTGTTTTTACACGGCGTTTGCCGCGGCCGCACTGGCGTATGTGTGTATGCGGCTGGAAGGCATACCGACCGACAGGCATTTGCTGGCTTTTGCGGGGCTGTTTGTCTACGCGCTGACCGCTTTTAACCGCGCGGCCGAAAAGGGCCCCGGCCAAGACAAACGCTTTTTGACGGCTGCCGCGTGGGTAACCGCCGCGGGAGCGCTGTTGTGTGCGCTGACGATTGACAAAGGGGCACTCCTGCTGGGGGCGCTATTCCTGGCTATCGGGTTTGCGTACCCGTACCGCCATGTGTTTAAATTGCAGTTGTTGTCTTTTCCCGGCACGAAGGACATCGCCACTGCGCTGGGCTGGGCGTATGCGTGCGCGTTCCTGCCGGCGTACAGCCAAGGGATGCTATTGCGCAAAGCGGCGTATTTGGCGGTGTTTTACACGCTGCTTCTGGTATTTATGCGTTCGGTCACGCTGGGGTTTACGTCCGCCAATAAAGATTTAATCATCGGGCGGGAAAGTTTTTATAAAGCCTTTGGAATGAAGAAAACCAAGTGGGCTGTTACGCTGGTGCTCTTGGCGCTGACGGGCGCGTTGGGGACGCTGCTGTCGCTCACCTGGAAACCGGCCCTGGTGGGGATGCTGCTCATCGGGCATTTGTATACCGTTTTTATTGTAATATATTATTATAGCAAGAGCAGTACCCGCAGTGTGAAGGACGAAACCTTAATTGACGGGCAGTTTTTTGTGCTGTGGATACTGAGCGTACTAGCCGCGTATTTATAACGGAGGGGACATGAGCATTAAAAGAATTGGTATTTTAACCGCCGGGGGCGACTGCCCCGGTTTAAACGCCGTGGTGCGCGCCGTAAGCAAAAACGCCCTGCGCCATGGCATTGAAGTGCTGGGCTTTAAAAACGGATTTGACGGCCTGGTGCGCAACGAATTTTTGAACATTACCGACGATACCGTTTCGGGCATTTTAACCGTTGGCGGCACCATTTTGGGCACCAGCAACATCGCCAACCCCTTCAAATACACCCTGCCGCCGTTCGGCACGCCGGAAGACCCGAAGGATTTGTCTTCCGTAGCACTGCATAACTTTAAAGAAAACCAGCTGGACGCCTTAATCACCATCGGCGGGGACGGCACGCTGCATATGTCCCAGCAGTTTGTGGATTTGGGTATGCCCATTGTGGCCGTGCCGAAAACCATTGATAACGACCTCTCCGCCACCGACCAGACCTTCGGGTTTGACTCGGCCCTGGCCGTCGCCACCGAAGCCATTGACCGCCTGCACACCACCGCCCAAAGCCACCACCGCGTGATGATTATTGAAACGATGGGCCGCTATGCGGGCTGGATTGCCTTGCGCTCGGCCATTGCGGGCGGGGGCGACATTGTGCTGATCCCGGAAATCCCGTATAACGAGGACGTCATCGTCAATTATATTTTGGACCGCAAAGCCAAAGGCAAAAACTTCAGTATCGTAGTGGCGGCCGAAGGCGCCAAAAACGAACTGGGCGAACAAACCGTGGCCCGCACGCTGCCCGGCAGCACGGACCCCATCCGCCTGGGCGGGATTGCTTACAAATTAAGCAATATGATTGAAGACCGCACCAAAATTGAATCCCGCGCCTGCGTGCTGGGGCACACCCAGCGCGGCGGCACGCCTACGGCGTTTGACCGCTGGCTTTCCACCCTGTACGGCGCCAAAGCGCTGGATATGGTGTTAAACGGCCAGTTCGGGTATATGGCCGCGTTCCGCGACTTCCAGATTACGGAAGTAAAAATTACGGACGCTATTTCCAAGCTCAAACTGGTAGACCCGCACGGCGAAGAAGTACAAGCCGCCCTGCAAGTGGGGATGAGCTTCGGTTCGTCCGAAATCGGTTGAGGTACCGCTATGCACGATAATTTGGATATGATTTACGGGATTCACCCCGTAATGGAAGCGCTGAGAAGCAAAAAACGCAACGTAACCCAGCTGTACGTGTCCGACAGCAAGGCCGGCCACCGCGCGGTGGAAGAAATCATCCGCCTGGCCAAACGCTGCAACGCCAAAATTGACCGGATTGACAACAAAACCCTGGACCGTTTGACCCGCAACGCCAACCACCAGGGCGTGATGGCCAAAGTGCAGCCCATTAAGCTGATGAAACTTTCCAACGCGCTCTACGAATCCGACGGGAACAAAAAAGACCTGTGGCTGGCCGTGGACGAAATGACCGACCCGCAAAACCTGGGCGCCATCATCCGCAGTGCGGCGTGTTTGGGCTTTTCCACCATCATTCTGCCGCAGCGGCGCACCGTGGGCATTACGCCCGCCGTGTACAAAGTGGCTTGCGGCGCAATTGAAAACGTGAACATCGTGGAAGTAGCCAACCTCTCTGCCGCGTTAAACGACCTGAAAGAAGAAGGTTTTTGGGTGTACGGCGCCGATATGGCCGGCAAACCCATTAACACGATGGATTACGCCTCCCCCGCCGTATTGGTGATCGGCTCGGAAGGGTTCGGCATCCGCGAAAAGACGGCCGAAAATTGCGACGAAATCATTTCCATTCCCCAACACGGCGGCGTGGAAAGTTTAAACGCATCGGCCGCGGCCAGCATTATTATGTACGATATGATGGCCAAAATCCAATTAAAATAGCTTATCCGCCGCAAAACAAAACGCCCGAGGCTTTTGCCCCGGGCGTTTTTTATTCCGCCAAACTTACAGATAAATTTCCACCGTGTCCAGTTCTTTGCCGGTTTCGCTGTACACTTTCAGCGTCAGTTTGCGGTCCACAATTTTGCCGGACGCATAATGCCGCGCCGCCACAAAGCGCGCGGTGGAAGAATCGGAATGGGCGCGTTTTTCGGGCGCCGGGGCGGAAGTGCCCAGCGTCACGTACGTCACCCCGCGCGGGTTGGGTTCCCCGCGGTACATCGGGAAGGTCCGTTCGTAATCGGCGTCTCCGCCCTGGATGACCAGTTTAACGCGGTAATCTTCAAAAATCTTCACCAGATTTTCGGCCACTTGGCTGTTGGCCCCGCGGGCCCCCGTGGAATAGGCCGGGGCATTCATCACCACGATTTTCCACTTTTCGCCGGCGCCGGCCAGCGTGGTTTTCAGCCATTTGACTTGCGCCGAATCCGGGCCGATTTCCGGTCCCCACGCGGCGCCTTCGGCCACGTTGGTATCCAAAAACACAAAGCGCGCGTTGGCCGTATCAAACGAATAGTATTTGGGCGTGGCGTTGCTCCAGGACATATCGTGGTAGCGCGAATAGTTCGTGCGCAGGAAGGATTTGCTTTCCTGGCTGGCGCGGTCCGGGCCGTATTCGTTGGGCCCCAGTGCAACAAACAGCGGCGTTTTGGCCAATACGTGTTTGAACGGTTCAAAAAATTCGCGGTCGGCGTCTTCATTCAGCCCGCTGTGCGTGATATTGCCGGTATGGATTAAAAAGTCGGCGTTTTCCTGTTCCATCAAGGTGGCCAACTGCGTGCGGGCCGCGGCGGCCTCGTCCACCACCGGGGTGCCGTCCGGCAGCGGCAATGGGATATCCGCCCCCGTGGCGCCCAGAGCTAAAAAGTTCACCACTTTGCGCTCGGCCGAGTACAAAGTGCGGAACGTACCCGTAATCGGTTCCTGTACGCCGTCCCCCGCGGCATT
>CALUZE010000112.1 GCA_944325235.1 uncultured Elusimicrobiales bacterium
GGGAATAGCAATTAAAATATCACTCACGGCAATACTCCTTCAATTTCTTCGCGGGTGGCGGTGGCGGTGCCGGATTTTTCTACTACGATTCCGGCCGCATAGTTGGAAAGCACCGCCGATTCTTGCAGCGTGGCGCCCGTGGAAAGCGCAAGCGTCAGTACGGAAATGACCGTATCGCCCGCGCCGGTGACGTCGTACACTTCGCGCGCCGTAGCCCGGACGGTGATGGGCTCTTTTTTGTCTTTTTCAAACAAGCTCATTCCGTCGGCGCCGCGCGTGATTAAAATGGAGTCGGCGTCCAGCATTTTCAAAATTTTATTTCCCAAGACGGTAATGGCTTCTTCGCCGGATTTCGGCGTTTCGCCCACGCCTTCCCAGGCTTCTTTGGTGTTGGGGGTCATACAAGTGATGTTCTTGTATTTTTTAAAGTTGTCAATTTTCGGGTCCACGCACACGGGGATTTTGTGCTTGCGGCAGGTTTCAATAATGGTTTTGATGTTATGGTCGCTGAGCATACCCTTGCCGTAGTCGGACAAAATAACGCCCTTAGCGGTTTTGACGGCCAGTTCAAAGCTTTTCATGCACAGGCTGGCCACCGAGGGGGAAATGGTTTTTTTGCTTTCACGGTCAAAGCGGACGATTTGCTGTTGTTCGGCCATGACGCGGATTTTTTGGGTGGTCGGGCGGTCCGGGTCTTCGGCTACGCCGTAGATGTTGACGTGTCTGTCGCGCAGGAATCCTTTGAGCATTTCGCCGCCCAGGTCCTGCCCTACGACGGAAATCATCACCGGGCGCGCCCCCAGGGCCGCCAGGTTCACGGCTACGTTGCCTGCGCCGCCGGCTACAAAAAATTCCTTTTTTACGTCCACTACCGGCACCGGCGCTTCCGGCGAGATACGGCTGACCGTTCCTTTGATGAAATGGTCCAGCATAATGTCGCCCACGACGATGATTTCCTGCCCTTCAAAATGTTTTAAAATTTCCTTCAAGCGTTTGGTTGGTATCGCGTGCATAGTTTCTCCTGCTATATTATTACACCATTATAGCTTTAATTTCGTTTATATTCCAGTAGCTCGGCCGACACACTGCCGATGAATACTTCCGCCTTCATTTTAACGGGCATTTTGTATTCGTCGTCCGTCAGCCAAACCTTTAAACTTTTTCCTTTGCTTACAAAAATTCCTTCGCCCCTGAACTGCGGCTCTACCACAATACAATCAAATTTGCCGGCTTTGGTTTTAACGGTTTCCTTGCCCAGCACTTTCACCACCAGCGGGTATTGGCGTTCGCGGTTGATGATGTCAAACACGATGTCTTGGCCGATTTGCAGCTTTTGGGCGCGCACAAAGTAAAGCGACGAGAGCATATCCAGCACTTGGATAGAAAGCGGGCCGGAAATGACGCGCGGCGCTTCTTTCTTTTGAATTTCGCCGTAAAAAAGGCCGCGGGGATAGTCAAACGTCAGCCATTCGTCGCGCTTATAGCTGCCTTCGCGCACGCTTTGGGTGTAGCCCAGCGAGTAGAAGGTTTCGGCGTCAATCCAGGAATAGTTTACGTCGCGCACTTTAAAAAATGCGTCAATGACGGAAGCGGAAAACGCGGTGGTTTGCAGCAAATAGGCCGGGCGTCCGTTGACTGTGGTTAAACCGCGGTTTTTGATGTAGGCGGTACCGGCTTTGACAAAGGCGTAATACACGCCGTATTTTAATTCCTCGCCGTTCCACGGCACCTGGGCCGCGGCTTGTACGGTGGGTTCATAGGCCAGCGGGCTTAGCCGGCGGCCTTCCAGCGGGATTAACTCCTCGTCTTCAAACGAAATATGGTCCGCCTGCGGGGCGGGTAACGTTTGCGCGGCGCGGGCCTGGCTGATAAGTGCCTGGGCCTGTGTGGCTAAATCTGGCGCGGGCTGCGGCTGGGAAGAAACCTGGGCCGGTTCTGCGGCAGGTTGCGCCGGTTTTTGGGCCGTCTGGGTTGACGCTGTGGTGGGCTGGGCCGATTTTTCGGCGGGTTTGGTCGTCTGTTTGGCAGGCAAAGCAGGTACAGCCGTTTGGGTCGGAGCGGAGTCGGTTTCGGGCGGCAGCGCGGGCGCAACGGCGGGTTGCGATGCTTGCACGGTGGCGTCTTCCGTTTGGGCGGAGGATTCTTCCGCCGGCAGATTTTGCACCGGCGGTGTGTCCACCTGGCGGTTTGCCGCGCAGGCGGCCGTTAATAGGGCGGCCAGGCCCAAGACAAAAAACTTATTTTTCATACGCGGCTCCGCTGTCTTTGGCGATAAAGCGCGCGGCGTTAAGCAGGTTGGAGGCTACTTTGTCCGGGTGTAAATCCGGATATTTTTTCAGGTGGTTTTTGCCGTTGGCCGTGGTGACCAGTACGGTTTTAAAACCGATGGCGCGGCCGAATTCCACGTCGGCCTTTTTGTCGCCGATCATATAGGAGTGGGACGGGTCAATATGGTATTTTTGAATGAGTTCCAGGCCCAGTTTGGGCTTGGGTTTGCGGCAGTCGCAATGTTGGTCGGGGGAGTGGGGGCAGAAAACGATTTCTTCTATGACGGCGGGTTTTAGCAGTTCCAGCATTCGCTTGTGCACGGCGTTGACTTCTTTTTCGGTAAAGTAGCCGCGGCCGATGCCGGATTGGTTGGAAACGATAAAAAATTTAAATCCGCACTTTTGAAGCAGTTTAAAAGCGGATTTGGCGCTTTGGTAAGGGCGGACTTTGGCCGGGTCGCTTAAATACGTGCCCGGTTTTTCGTGGATGACGGTGCCGTCCCGATCCAAAAACACAGCCTTTAGGCCGCTCATACGCGTTCCTCCGGGTGTTGCTTTAAATAGGCCTCGCCTTCGGCTTCGCGTTTCCAGCGGTTGTGCGCCCACAGCCAAGAGGCCGGGTTGGCGCGCAGCCAGTCTTCGTAATAGCCGACTAATACTTTGGTAAATTTGCGGACGTTTTGCATACTGAATTCTTTGGGGGGATAAACGGGGTCCATCACTTCGGACATAATGGTACCGTCTTTTTCTCTCCACACGCGCACCGGGAACACCGGCACCTGCATTTTGATAGAAAGTAGCGCCGTAATGGGGGAGAACGCCGCAATGCGCCCCATAAACGGCAGCCATACTTCGCTGGATCCGGCGTTTTGGTCAATCAAAATGCCGAGCATTTTTTTCTTTTTCAGCCAGCGCATACAGGCAAAAAAGGGCTTGTCTTCGTTATTGCTGTAAAAGGTTCGTCCGGTGAAAATATTGCGCAGACGGTTGGTTTCTTCGTCCACGTACGGGTTGTCCACGCGTTGGGCCAGCACGGCTTTGTCCACGCCGTACACGGCGCCCGCCAGGCCGAAGGCCTCCCAGTTGGTAAAGTGGCCGATGTGGATAATGCCGCCCGTGTGGTTTTGGGCGTTAAGCATTTTTTCCGCCCCGATAATGCGGCTGTGTTTTTTAAATTCTTCCGGGCTCATTTTGGTCAGTTTAATAAATTCCGCCAAAATGCCGCCCATATTGCGCCAGGATTCCAAAGCCACGGCGTGGGCTTGCTCTTTGGACATATCGGGGAAGGCGCGTTGGATATCGTAGACGGAGCGGTTGAAGCGCTTTTTCATCACAAAGCGCACGGCGCCGGTGGCTTTGCGCCCCAGCCAAACGGCTGTTTTATAAGGTAAAAGGCCAAACAGCGCGCAAAAGATTTTGAGCGCCGCGTATTGGATAAAATGCAGGGGAGTCTTTTTAAAGCGGTCATTTGCCATATATACCCATTATACCAAGTTTTCGCTTTAAAACCCGCCCGGTTTTGAAAGTGCCCCGGAAATGGTAAAATATATAAAACAGTTTTTTGAGGAGTGTATGGATTTATTACAGCTAAAAGAAGATTTGCAGCAATCCGCCCTGGGGCGCGGGATTCTGCTGGGCGCTTCTAAACTATACGGATTAGGCGCTTGGCTGAACAAAACCGCGTACGACAACGGGTGGAAAACGTCCCAAAGCGTTAATTCCCGCGTGGTGTGCATCGGCAACATTACGGCGGGCGGCACCGGCAAAACAACGGCCGTATTGCTGGCGGCCACTACGCTGGCCAAAGAAGGCATCCGCGTGGCGATTGTTTCGCGCGGGTACAAACGCCAGCAAAAATCGGACGAGCCGGTGGTGTTGTTTGACAACCCGGACGCCGATTGGCGCTTGGCCGGCGATGAACCCTTTATGATGAGCCGCGTGCTCAGCCAATACAAAGTGCCCATCGTCATCAGCCCGGACCGCGCCGAAGCCGCCAAAGAGGCGTTAAGACGCTTTAAAAGCCAAATCATCCTGCTGGACGACGGCTTGCAGCACCACCGCCTCCGCCGCGACGCCAACATCATTTTGGTGGACGCCAAAAACCCTTTTGGCAACAAACATTTGCT
>CALUZE010000113.1 GCA_944325235.1 uncultured Elusimicrobiales bacterium
CAATCCGCTCAACAAGCTGTGGTGGTTTTCGTATTGCTTTTTGATTTTCTTCGGGGCCACCTGGCTGGCGTACATCGTGCTGTTCGTGCGCGATTATTACGGCGACCCGGACGAGTAACCGATTTCGTAACAAAAAAGCCCTCCGTTTAGGAGGGCTTTTTTATGGGCGAATTCAGTTTTGCGGCGGCATGCCCGGCGAGTCTTGCAGCAAGGCGCGGGCTTCCGTACGGTCCTTTTTCAGCTGGGCTACCAGCGCGTCCAACCCGTTAAACTTGGTTTCATTGCGCAGCTTGCCGGCAAACCAAATGCTAATTTTGCGCCCGTAGATACTTTGGTGAAAGTCAAAAATGTTCACTTCCACCAGCGGCAGACACGAGTGAATGGTGTTGACCGTGGGGCGGAAACCGATGTTGCAAAATCCGTCGTAATACTGGCGGCCGACGCGCACTTTTACGGCAAACACGCCCAGGGGAAGAATTTTAAAAATGCCGGTGTCCAAATTGGCGGTCGGAAAGCCGAGCTTGCGCCCCAGCTTGTGCCCGGGGACGACCGTTCCCGTCAGTTCGTACGGGCGGCCCAGCATTTCGTTCACGCGTTCAATGTCGCCCATGGCCAGCGTTTTGCGGATTAGCGACGAGGATACCTTCTGCCCCGCAAATTGGTAAAATCCGGCCACTTCAAACGGAATGGCGTGTTGCTCGCATGCACGGCGCAGAAAGTCCGTATCGCCTTGGCGGTCCTTGCCGAAGGCAAAATCCTGCCCTACAATCAGCCCGCCCATTTGGTACTTTTGCAGAAGGACGTTTTCAAAAAAATCCTGCGGCTGCTGGTTGCGGCATTGGGCAAAATCCAGCGGCTGTGCATCCAGTCCGACGGTTTTAAACAGGTGCTTTTTTTCGGCGGGGGTGGAGAGAACGGTCATTTCCGGGTGCGTGCTTAAAAGGGTTTTGGGCGGCAGCGGAAAGTACAGCGCCAGCGGCTTTTGCAGGTAGCGCACGGCCAGCGTTTCCAGCCGGCCGAACAAGTAGCGGTGGCCGATGTGCAGGCCGTCAAAGGTGCCGAGTGTAATAAAATTTTTACGTTTCATAAGCCAATGGGCTCCACGCGGTTGTACAGCACGTCCGTCGGGCAATTTTTAAGCAGGTTCCCGTCAAACGCCTGTGCCACGCGGTACGGCCCGATTTCCAGCCTTCTTAGGGCCGTCAAATGCCCGGCCGTGTTCAGCTTTTGCGCCAGCAGATACCCCAGCGCGCGCACATAGGTACCGCAGGAGCAGTGCACCGTAAAGTCAATTTCGTCCGGTGCCGCCAAGGTCAGCTTCGTCCATTGGACGGTGACCTCGTTGTATTTCCGCTCCATTTCGGCGCCCTGGCGGGCCAGGTCGTACATATGTTGGCCGCCGATGCGCTTGGCGCTGAAAAAGGGAATGGGTTGGGAAATCACGCCGCTTAAGACTTGCGCGGCGGCCTGTACGTCGGCCGGCGTAAGCGGGGGGACCGGGCGGTGGCAAATCGGCGTGCCGTAAGCGTCCCAGGTATCCGTTTCCGTGCCCAATTTCAGCCGGGCCGAATAGGTTTTGGACAGCTTTAAAAAAGCGTCCTGGCGGCGGGTGGCTTCCCGCCCGACCAGCAAAATAAGAAGCCCGGTGGCCATCGGGTCCAGCGTGCCGCTGTGGCCGATTTTTTTGGTTTTTAAAATCCGCCGGCAAATGGCGATAATGTCGTGCGAGGAAAAATCCGCCGGTTTATCTATCAGCAGCAGCCCGCTCTTTTGCGGCTCAGGCAATGTTTTTAACGACGTCATACACTACTTGGGCCAAGGCGTCGGCCACTTCGTTTGCGGATTTGCCGGTTACTTTAAACCCGGAAGCGCGCGCGTGACCGCCGCCGCCAAACGTCTGTGCAATGCGGCTTACGTCCACGCCGCCGCGCGAGCGGAGATTGACGGACACTTTGTCCGGTTCTTCCTTAATCAGGGCCGATACTTCCACTCCGGGAATCATCGTGGGTTGGCTGACGATGCCCTGCGTTTGGGCGGGCGTCGCACCGAAAGCTTCAAAATCGCGCCGGGTTAAAATAATTTGGCTGTATTTATTGTCAAAGCGCATTTCCATTTTTTCCAAGGCGCGGCCCAACAGCTTGAGCTCAATATACGACTTGGTGAAATAGATGACTTGGTTAATTTGATTTACGTCCGCCCCCAACGCTACCAGCGCAGAGCCCACGCGCAGGGCTTCGGCGGTGGTGTTGGAGTGCACAAAACGCCCCGTGTCCGTCACGAGCCCGGTGTAGAGGCAGGTGGCCTCGGTAGGGGTGGGGAGGAGGTTTTCCTCTCCTGAGGCTTCAAATAATTGGAAAATGATTTCCGCCGTAGACGAGGCCGCGGAATCAATATGATTGACGTTCCCGTAGGCGTCGCTTACCAGATGGTGGTCTATGTTGATAAGCGTTTGGGCTTGGGTGAGGACGCTTTCCAAATCGCCGCCGCGTTTGCGGTCGGAGCATTCCAGCAGGAGCACGGTGTCAAAATCCGGGTGTTCGGGCAGGACGCCCACGTGGATTTTTTCCAGCCCCGGCAGGAATTTTAGGTCGTTCCCTATAGCCGGCGCCGCATAGGCGTAGACGGTTTTGCCCAGGCGCTCTAGCAGCGAGGTCATCGTCAGCGTGCAGCCCAGCGAGTCCCCGTCCGGGTTTAAGTGCCCGGCGATAAAAAATTTCTTTCCGGCGTGCAGCGCTTTCCAAACGGCTTGCAGGCTTTCTTCTCTATTTTCCATCGGATTTTTCCTTTTCAATAATTTGGAAAATGGATTCCACGCGCGAGGCTTTTTCGGGCGTGTCGTCAAATTCAAAACTAAAGGACGGAATGCGCTTTAAATGCAGGCGGCCGCGCAGCTTGGCGCCGATTTCTTTGCGCAGAATGGCCAGGGCGTCCTGGGTTTTTTTCTTATCCTCAGGGCTGCCAAACACCGAAAAATACACTTTCGCGTGGCTTAAATCCTTAGATAAGCGCACGGCGGTGAGGGTTACAAAGCCGCCAAAATCGCCATTGGCGGCCATTTTGGCAATAAGCGTGTTGATTTCTTCTAAAAAAAGGGTTTCTAAGCGTTTAATTCTGTCAATCATATACTTAATTATAGCATTTTGACCAATACAGGCCACAACCAAAATGGGATAAAAATACTTGAAAAAATTTTTAAATATAATTACACTATAAATGATAGGCACGTTTGGGCGTGCCAATTGAAAAAGGAGATTACACTATGAATAAAGGTTTTACGTTAATTGAGTTGCTGGTAGTCGTATTGATTATCGGTATTCTCTCGGCTGTGGCGCTGCCGCAGTATACGAAAGCTGTAGAAAAATCCCGCGCGACGGAAGCGATGACGCTGTTGGGGAACTTGTCTACGGCTGAGCAAATCTACAAGATGAGCACGGGTGCTTTCACCACTGATATGACCTTGCTGGATTTGCAGTTGCCGGGTGTTTCGGGCTCGAATCCGGTGTCTACTATTACCACCAAGAACTATAAAGTGACTGCGGCGGTAAATGGCACTACTTTTACCGGTACGGCCCAACGCTGGGTGAACGGTAAGGCTGGCGAAGGGGATTTCGCCTATACGTTAACTGTGGCCATTGACGCCAACGACAAGATTACCCGCACTTGCTCGGGTACTGCTGCCAGCACTTGCAAATCCATTGCCAACGGCGCTACCTGCACCGGTGGTACGAATGACAAAAATTGGTGCTATAAGGCTTCTTAAGGATACGCCTTTTGTGTAAAAAAGCCCCGCCCCGAAAGGCGGGGTTTTTTATGCGCGATTTCGTCCTAAATGCCGTGGCGGGGGGATTGCAGAACCCATGGTGCTGTGTCCAAATACGCACATGTCTGGGCCTGCTGCCGGCCTTTACAAGGCGCATTAGGGCATCATACTGCGTTGACCGTTTTCCGTGGATGAAAACATAAAAAGCCCCGGGCTTACGCCCAGGGCTTTATGTTTATTGCAAGTTCTTCGGCGAAGAATTAAAACTTACATTTTAATTCTTCTCGTTACGTTATCCTTTCGGAAACATTCAATCACGTCGCCTTCGGCCACGCCTTTGAATCCTTCCACCAGGATGCCGCATTCATAGCCTTTTTCCACTTCTTTCACGTCGTCTTTGAAGCGTTTGAGGCCCGCAATTTTGCCGTGTCCGATTTCCTGGCCGTTGCGTTTAATGCGCACTTCGTAGCCGCGGATAATCGTACCGCTGTCCACATACGAACCGGAAATCAAGCCGGAGCTTAACTTCATCACTTTCTTGATGGTGGCCGTACCGACGACCGTTTCCACCACGTCCGGTTCCAGCAAGCCTTCCATAGCGGCTTTGATATCTTC
>CALUZE010000114.1 GCA_944325235.1 uncultured Elusimicrobiales bacterium
CGCACTGGCGTCAGGCGACACGCGGTTCGCCGTCGTTCCGCCCAGCGTGGGCAGCGTTTCGTTGGTGCCCACCGCCCCGACAGAAGTGCCAATGCCGCCGCTGCTGGCACCGGGAATGAGCGAATTGTCCACCGTTACCGTTTCAATCGGTTCCTCGGTGGCGGCTTGTTGGGCCGTTTCTTCGGCTTTCTGGGCCGCTTCTTCGGCCTTCTGGGCAGCTGCTTCCGCCTGCTGCGCTTTTTGCTGTTTCACGCGCAGGTGGTTTTCTTTGGCGTTGCGCGCCTGTTTAATCAGCGCGTCCATCATCCCGGAATCGGCGCCCCATTTTTTGGCGTTGGTCCAGTACGAAATAGCTTGGTCAAACCGGTTGGAATTATACGATTTATTCCCCGCGTTGTAATAGCCGGCCGCAATTTCGTTCTTTAACTGGGACATATATTTCTGCACGCGCGGGTCGCCGGGCTGGATTTTGGTAATCCGCTCAAACACGGCGTACGCTTCCACAAATTGGCCTTTGTTGTAGAAATCCAACGCCTGCTTCATAGAATCGGCCACTTGCTGTTTGCGCAGTTTGCTTTCCGTTTCGGAAATTTTGGCCAGCAGTTTGGGGTCGTCCTTGCGCATCAGCAAAGCATTATACCACGCGTCCAGCGCGTCCTGGTAGTCGCCTTTTTCGTAGGCTACATCGCCGCGGCGGGTATATTCTTTGGCAATATCATAGTCAATGCGGCGTTTCCAGGCCTGAGCTTTGGAGTTGCCGGGCTGAATGGTTAAAATCTCGTTTAATTTGTCGTTGGCTTCCACCAGGCGGCCGCTGTCGTACAGGCGGATGGTTTCCTGGAATTTGGCCTCAATCACCTGTGCCTCGGAAATGGTGCCGTACGTGCCCATATGCTGGGCCTGGCGCGCCAAGGTTTGGGCTTGTTTAAAATTGGGGTCAATGCTCAAAATGGTCTGGGCCATTTCCTGCGCGCGCTGATAATCGCCGTGCTTATAGAGCAGGTAGGCGTTCTCGTACACCATGCGCAAGGTATAGTTTTGGATGCGCTGTTTTTCCAGCTGGACGGTGGACAAGTATTGTTTCTTTTCTTCCACGTCGTTAAGCGTACCCATGGAAATTTTGCTTAAATCCAACAGCATGCCTTCTTCCTTGCCGTGCTGGCGCACCGGGATTTCTTTGCGGAAGCTGGCCGCCGCGTACACGTTCAGCGCCGCGCAAACCAAAAGCGAAATAAAAATAAGGTTCTTTTTCATAAGTTTATCCTCTAAAAGCCCATGCCCCCGTTGAGTAAACCGCTAATCATCGGAGCTAAAATTAAAATAAAAATCGTCGGGAAAATAAACATAAACATCGGGAAAAGCATCTTGGTAGACGCTTGGGCCGCCAGTTTTTCGGCGCGGCTTAAACGCGTGGAGCGCAAATCCGACGAGAAGTTGCGCAGCAAGTCCACCAAGCTCGTACCGAGTTCATCGGATTGAATAATCAAGCTCACCAGAGAGCGCACTTCCGCTACCCCCGTGCGGGCTGAAAAACGTTCCAGCGCTTCGCGGCGGGAGTACCCCAGTTTAATTTCGTTAATCGTTTTGTCCAGTTCTTCTTCCAGCACGGTTTTTACTTTGGCGATTTTAATAATTCTTTCAAACGCGGTTAAATAATCCAAGCCGGATTCAATAATCAGCGCCGCCAAATCCACCGTAGTAGAGAAGTTGCCCAAAATTTCCGCCTGGCGTTTTTGAATTTTGCTTTTGATAATCACGTCCGGCACCATAAAGCACAGCGGCACCAACACCACCGGCCACACGGATTGGAACAACAGCATTATCGCCGCCGGAATGGCCAAAGCGGAAATAATTTTGGAATACAAAATGTCCACGGGCTGCGGGTTATCCGGGCTGCCCAGCTGCATATGCATGGTTTCCAGGCTTTTTTCCAGGTGAAAGTTATGCAGGCAGAACACCGCCAGCCGGTCCATCAGTTTTTCGTCGGGTTTCAAGCGCGCAAAGCTGGAGGCGGATTTAAAGCGCCGCACATCCACGTCTACAATCTTTTCCTTGGGCTGCGCAGGCGCAAGCAGGTTCAGCACCGCATACCCTACCGCAGCGGCCCCAATCAGCACCAGAAACATTAAAATAAAAGTTAATCCCATGCTCATAATTAGACCCGCACCTCACCCATTTTCTTCAGCACCTTCATACCGATGCCAATCCAGACGATACAGAACAAGAATATGAACATTCCCACCGGGCTGGTGTAGAACGAAATCATCTGCGACGGGTTGAAAATAAACATCACAAACATCATTACAAACGGCATTACGCTGACGACGATGGACTGAATTTTCTGCTGGGCCGTCATCGCCTGCAGTTTTTCTTCCAGCTTGCTTTCTTCGCGGATGTTTTCCACCAAGCGGGCAAAGATGACCGTCAGGTTACCGCCCACCTGCCGCTGAATGATGATGGCCTTGATAATATACGAAAGCATACGGCTTTCCACACGTTCCGAAAGGCCGTCCAGGGCTTTTTCAAACGGGGTGCCCAGCTGGTAGTTTTTAATCACCAGGCCGAACTCGTCCGAAATGGGCGGCAGCATATCCCGCGCCACCAGTTCAAACCCCTGCACAATGTCCATACCCGAACGAAGCGAGTTGGAAAGCAAAATCAGTGCGTCCATCAACTGTTTGTTGACGCGTTTGCCGCGGCTCTTTTTGAGCGCGTCCAGCACGGCCATCGGCATCCGGATGCTGATTACCCCGCCGATAAACACAATCAGCAGGAAGAAGAACACCCCCGTAAAGCCGCCCGTCATCAGCCCGAATATTAACCCGATGACGGCAAAAAGCCCGACGGTGCCGAATACAATGTATTTGATGTCAATCGTTACAAACTGGCGGTTGAAATCTTCCGCCCATGCTTCGCTTTTTTGCTTATATTCCGCCACTAATTTTAAAATATCGTCCCGTTTGTTTTCCAACAGCAGGTAAACTGCCAACCCCGCCAAGGCCGAGCCAAGCACCAGCATAAAAAAGTTTACGGCGCGGTCTGCGGCGGTGGTCCGATAAATTTTGGGGTCCGGCGGATTCATCGGAATAGCCGTACTTAAAAATTGCGAATACAAGTGATTGGCCAGCACCACCACCGCCATTACCGACTGGCGGTATTTGTTTTCCCGCTGGGAAATGGGGCTGGACAAGGCTTCAATCGTGCTGAAAAATTCGCTGTTAATCAGTTCAAATGTGGCCAGCATAGAGCGCGCACGGCCGTCCATGCTGTCCTTCATAATCAGCAGCTGCTGGCCGCGCAGCAAATCTTTATTCAGGCGGTCCAGCGTGGCCATCAGGTTAATGCGGTTTCCCACAAATCCGCGTGAAAGCTGTTCCATCACCACCGGCTGGTTCGGGTCCAACGATTTGGCCGCCCGGTCCAAGTACAAATACACGTTGGAAAACGCCTGGCGCCACAAATCCACTTCGCTGTACGTGCCTTCGTCGGGGACGTAGACGACTTTGTTCTTGTCCATCCGTTCCAGCTCGGCGGCAAACCATTCGGGCATTTTGACCGTTTTTCCGGCCTGGGCGCCGCACACATTGGGCAAGGTGTAGACTTTTTCGCTCGCCGGCATACTGACGTCAAAAAATTCCGCCATAATGCGCATTTTTTCCTGGGCACACTGGATGCGCGCCAAATCCTGCTTTCCCAGCGCGCGGGCCGCCGCCGCAGGCGGCATAGCCACAGCCACTGCACACAAAATGCTCCAAACCAACAGTTGAATTTTCTTCGTCATATATACCCTTTACAACCCTGCTTAATGCTGCACCGGCGGCGCGGGCGGAACCGGCTTGCTGGCCAATTGCTGCTGCAAACGCAGCACCGCCTGTTTGTCCGGTTCGCCGTTTTCGTCCAGCGGGACGGCATTTTTTAAGAAAATGTTTTTATCCACCGGATGCCCTTTGGAGGCAAATTCATCAAAAAACGTCGGCAACTGGCCCGTAGGCGCAAACACGCCCTGCACTTTGCCGTTTTCGTCCACGCCGGTCTGCACGTAGCGGAACAAGTCCGTGGATTGGATTTCGCCGTCTTTTTGGCCGTGCATTTCGGTAATATAGGTTACCTTTCTGGAACCGTCCGAAAAACGCGACAGCTGCACAATCATGTTTACGGCCGAGGAAATCATCTCGCGGATTACGTACACCGGCAATTCGGCACCCGTCTGCATGCACATGGCTTCCAAACGGGACAGCCCGTCGCGCGGCGTATTGGCGTGAATGGTGGTCAGCGAACCTTCGTGACCGGTGTTCATCGCCTGCAACATAT
>CALUZE010000115.1 GCA_944325235.1 uncultured Elusimicrobiales bacterium
CGAAACGCTTACATCCACCGCATCATACGGAACATAGGCACATTCAGTCTTGCTCCACTTGGCATACAGCGTCCCGCCGCACGAGCAATTTTTGTAGGCTTTCACGTTCCCTTCCGGCCCCACAGAACAGTCTGGCGGCGTGGTAGAACCTCCCCCTTTACTCTTTAACAAATACGACGTATACGTGTTTCCGCCGGAAACGGAGCAATTGCCTTTTTCATCACACGTATAATCATTGGCGTAGATATTGCTCCATTCCATTTCATCCCCGGCCCCTTGGTTGGTCGTTTGTACTTGGCCGGGAATAGTCAAATTGGTGGTCTTTACGCCGCGCAGCGTAATGTCAGTACCGTATAACGTACTCGTGACGTTGCTTTTAGGTTGTGAATCATCCGAAAAAGTCACGGCATCCGCCATCAGCCGTCCGCCCGTGATCCGGGCACCGGCATACATCAAAATGCCCGGGGTGGCGCTGATCCGATACTCCGGCACATCCCCCCCCATGGTGGTAGAGGCAGCCAACCGCATATTGGTGACGTAAGCATTCGCACCCGCCAACGTCATACGCCCCGAATCTACACGCGTATTGCAAAAGTTCACTACCGGGGATTCGGTGTAGACCTGCGGGTGAGCCGTTTCCAGTTGGGCAAATGTCCCCACAGGGGAAGACAAGGTGGTAATAAACCGCATTTCTTCCGCACTGACTACGGACACACCCAACGTCAATAAACACAAAATAAAGAATTTTTTCATATAAATGGGGTCCTCCTTTTCAGCAAGAAAATAAGCACCTTACCTTGATTATTAATTATATTATACGCATTAGAATGCAAATTTTCCAGATTTATTTCGCTATTATTTATCGGCCCAGCGCCAGAAGTTATCTTCAAAATTGGCAATGGTGTTATAGCGGTAGGCGCGGCCCAAGGCGGTTTCTACCGAATAGGGCTGATAGACCGTTTTGCCGCGGGCGTCCTTTTGCAAGAAACCCGTCGTCGGATTGCGCACGGGCTCGCCTTGGGACAACAGCCTCGTAAATTGTTCAAACTGCATGCGGTTGGAAGGGGACGCGCCGCCCGCCGGATTGAGCAAGAAGCGCACCATTACATACGCCTGGAAATACCAATCCTGCGTTTTATTTTGTCCTTCTGCCGCGGCCAAAGAACCCTCTTGCATAAATTCCGCAAACGGCACCAGGTAGACCGGTTTGCCTGGGCGTTTGGACGTCAGCTTTTTGGCCGAGCCAAACATAGAAGAGGAGCCAAACGTGGCCACTTCGGTGGACGGGTCGCGCTGGAAGTTAAGCGTCTTAAAATCGTTGTTCCACGGGCCGCCCTTCAGGCCGTTGTAGGCTTGGTCTTCCATCAAAACGGCCAATCCTTCATCCAGCCAGGTGGGCGTCATAATGCGGCCGGTTTTGTGGCTGTCAAAAAATTGCTGCGTAAAAATATGCGTCAGCTCGTGCGTAAAAACTTCTTTTAATTCCTGCGTTTTGCCCGGTTCGTCATACACGACGATTTCCCCCCGCGTAGGGTAAGCCAAGGCGCGCGTCCAGGCTTTGGCATTGGGTTCGTGGCGCAGGTAGGATTGATAATCCTGGTATACAAACACCCGCACCCGGTTGGACATCATCCACGGAATAAAGCGGCGCAGCGTTTGATAAGCCGATTCAAACGTCATCGCCATATTGGAAGAACTGATCCCGCTGGTGCGCTTTTGCGTGTAGATGTCAAAATGCGTGCTTTTGGAAGGCACCCACGTGACCCCCGGGCGATAGGCGTTCGGATTAAATTTTTTATTGGGAGCGGGGACAGTAGCCGGGCGGTTTTGGGCGGCAGACGGCGGAATTTTGCGCCCGACGGTTTGGATAGCCTCTTTGGACTTTTCCAGCATTTTTACAGCGTATTCCAACTCGGCATCGGCGGCGGCGTCTTCCGTGTCGGACGAATCGGCCGCATCCGCCTGGTCTTTAGAAGACGGCGGCAACAGCGCGTTGGATTTTTCTATATCTTCTTCCAGTTCGGTCGGTTTGGCCGGCTGTTGGGCCGCGGTAGATACGGCTTTGGCGGCCGGAGACACCGTGGTTTGCACGCTGGTTACCGTGCCGTCCATTTCCAGCGGCATATCCAGCGTATTGGCCGGCAGCACCGCTTTAGGCACCGATATGGCCGTAGAGGTAGAAGCGGCCGTCCCCTTTGGGGTAGCTGCGGCAGATTGATTCACGGCCGGAGCCGCAGAAGAACTTGCCGCCACCCCTGCCACCGAGGAAGAGGTTTGCAAGGATTGTTTTAATAAATCAATGTTGGACTGCGGCGTCTGCTGAGCAGTAGAAACCCGTATAGACGGCGACACATCCGGCGCAGCCGACTGCCGCTGCGCCCACGCGGGCCAGCTTATTGCCATAGCCACAAAAGCAACCGCAAGTTTCTTCATACCTGTTATCCGCTGCTAGAGGGTGTCCCCTTCCGAAGAAATCGTATACACCAACTTACACTTTTTCCCATCGTCTTCGGTGGGGTAGTCTTCCGTAAACTCCGCCGTCACCGTATATTCGTTGTCGTTGATAGTTACTTTGCACTCGTGCGTCTTTACCGAATTGGCAGAAGAACAAGAGCTTGTTAAATCATTGGAATTGCAATACATAATACACTGCTTGAGGTCCCGTGCAAAAACTTCGGGGCTCTTAACGGACCAAATCGTATTTACTTCCGCCATGCACGAGTTTACCAACAGCTGGGCCGATACCGTCCGTCGCGTTTTGCGCGCGGCCGTCGTGCGGGACAAACTGGCACGCAGCAGCATGGTGGCCATCCCGGCCAACACCGCCGTAATCAACAACACCTGCAACAACGCCGCACCTTTTTTATTTTTCCACATATCGCGCCCCCTCATTTTACTCGAAACCCGTTTGGCAAAACAAATGTTTCTTCTACCACATCGTTAACGATAGGTTGGCTGGGGCGTTCGGTAATAATTTTTGTTACCAATACGCTTCCCAAATCACGCCAAGACGAAGTAGAATCGTAAGAATACGAGCTGTCCGTCCCGGACAAGCGGAACAAGGGCACCGGGTAGTATTTAGCATCCGACGAAGAACCTGTCGGTTTAATAAATTTTACGTTATGCAAAAATACATCCCCGCTGCACGCCTGGCTGGTAATATCGCTGGGAAAGGAAGAAGAAACACTGCGGTAAATCGTTCCTTCCGACAGCGCCCCCTCGGGCACCGCAGCGGTGGGGCCGACCTCAAAACAGTACGTAATAAAAGTGGGAGAAACGTCTGCCAAGATGGCTGTATCGTTGCTGTCTATATTTTGGGCCAACACCAACAAGGGAATATCCTGCCCGGCCGATGCGGAATCAATCCGGCCCCGCACGTATAACACCCGGCTGGAATTATGGATATCTTCGCGCAGTTGGCGCATGGCAATAGATAAATTATTGCGCAGCAAAATTTTGCTGCGGCCCACGCCCGCTTCCCGCGAAGCGGCCGTCGTCAGTGCGGCAAGCGCTACCCCGATGATGCCCACAATCATCACCGCCAGCAAAATTTCCGTCAACGTAAAGCCTTTTTTGTTTTTCATAACGTAAACCCGTTACATGTAATTGTAAATTCTACACTGCGTACCGTCGCCGAGGTGTTTCCGCCCCAGCCGGACACCGTACCGCCGGAACCGTAGTTGGTCACAAACGGAAGGGACATCGTGTTTTTGGTGGCGCCCGTGGTATAAGAAAACGACGAATTGGTTTTATCGCACAACGGCGGAAGCATACAATCAATATTGTGCGTCCCGGAGCCCAGCGGGTCGCTGTCGCCCCCGCACAACCCAAACGCCAGCGTATCCGGCACATTGGAGTTAGACAAATCGTTCAACTCCGGCGTATACATTTGCAATTGATCGTAGGCGCGTTCCACCGCTAACGCCATGGACTCCCGAATATCCGGGCTGCCCGCCTTGCGGGAAACGGACAACAGCACCCCAAACGTCCCCGCCGCGACCAAGGCCAACAGCCCCATCGCAATTAATCCTTCCAAAATGGTTACACCCGTTTTTTTGCTTAAAATACGTTTCATATCTTTGTCCTATTCATCCGTATCTTTCACTTGCATACTGCGGTCCACGTAAATATAATAATCGCTCTTGGTGTATTTGCTGCCGGCCCCATCTACACCGCGCGCCGTAACCAACACCCGTCCCGTGGTAGAGGTTACCCCCGGCACCGTGCAACCGCTGCTGGTAGAACAGGCGCAAAATTGATAAGGCACTTTTACAAAATCTTTATACGACAAATACCCGCAGGCAAACAGC
>CALUZE010000116.1 GCA_944325235.1 uncultured Elusimicrobiales bacterium
CTGCCCTGGCGGGCGCGGCCGGTGCCTTTCTGTTTCCACGGTTTCTTACCGGTACCGGAAACTTCGCTGCGGGTTTTCGTGTCAGCGGTGCCGCTTCTTTGGTTGGCCAAAAAGGCGGTGATGACTTCGTGCAGGAAGGTCGGGTTGGCTTTGACGGCGAACAAGCTGTCCGGCAGAGCGCAGGTCCCAATTTCTTTTCCTTTGATATCTAAAACTTTAGTTTCCATGGGTCAAAGTCCTTACTTCTTGTTGGCAGCTTTAGAGGCAGACACTTTATGCTGCTTCGGCGCCACATAGTGTTTTTTGTATTTGGAAGTTTCCAAGACGGAAACGATGGAACCTCTCGCCCCGGGGACGGAACCCTTCAGGAACAAAAGGCCGTTTTCGTTGTCCACTTTTACGACTTCAATCTTGGCTACGGTGTGGGTGGTGGTGCCATAGTGACCAGCCATGCGCTGACCGGAAAGCACTTTACCCAAAGAGCGGCGGGAGCCCAACGAACCCGGAGCACGAGTTCTGTCGGAAGCACCGTGAGAATCGGCCTGACCCGCAAAGCCGTGGCGTTTCATCGCGCCGGCAAAGCCGTGGCCTTTAATCTTGCCCTGGACGTCCACATAGTCGCCGGGTTTAAAAATCTTTTCAAGTGAAATGACTTGACCAATTTCAAAGCCGTTCACGTCGGCAACACGGCATTCCTTCATGTGTTTTACCGGCGCCACATTGGCTTTTTTGAAATACCCAAGTTCGGGCTTGTTCAGTTTGCTTTCTTTCACTTCGCCAAAACCCACGCACACGGCGTTGTAGCCGTCTTTTTCCTGGGTTCTGACACGTACAACTTTGCAGGGAGCCGCTTTGACCACGGATACGCCGTGCAGGTTGCCTTTTTCATCAAAGAGCTGGGTCATGCCCACTTTTTCGCCGATTACGAAACGAAACGTAGCCGGAGCTTCTTTGACAGTTTCTGCTTTGGCCGCTTCAGCAACGGGGGTTGCCTCTTGGGCACCAGCAGCGTTTTTGATTTCTTCAGTCATATTCTGTCAGGTTTCCTATTAGTTGCTTTTGATTGCCACATCTACGCCGGCCGGCAAATCGAGTTTCATCAATTCATCGACGGTCTTAGAGGTGGGACTTTTCAGATCAATGAGTCTTTTGTGAATGCGCATTTCAAACTGTTCTCTGCTCTTTTTATCGGTATGGGGAGAGCGAAGCACGGTGTACTTCTTAATCCGAACCGGGAGAAGAACAGGACCCGCCACGATGGCGCCGGTTTTCTGCGCGGTTTCCACGATGCGGGAAACCGAGGCGTCCAACATGCGATGGTCATAAGAACGCAATTTAATGCGGATTCTTTCTTGGCTCAATACTTTCGCCTTTTTTTCTGTTTTTTCTGCCATTTTGTAGTTTCCTTAAATGTTTTGTACAAAAAAATTATTCGGCAGAAACTCCACCTCCGGGTCGCCCTCTCCGACGAGCCGGTGTGGAATTTTGCTGCCTTGAGTCTAATTCAGTACAGTTTATTATACCAAATTAGCGGGCTTTTGCGCTATACATTTACTAGCGGGTTTCACCTTACCGCGTTCGCTGCACAGCCGCCTAAAATTCGCTTAGTTATATTGTATAATATCCGTATTGTATTGTAAAGGACTGAATATGGATTTTACTGCCACATTAAAACGCAAAGCCGCGCGGACGCGCAAACAGGTATACCTGGCCTATGTGTGTATTGTCCCAATACTTGCGGTTATCATCGCGGATGCTTACTCCAAAAAATTAATGGACCTCGTCCCGACTCACGAGCGCCACAGGTACTTGGGCGTGATCATCGGGCTGGTGGTGTCCGCCTGGCTGCTGGTGCAGTTGGATTGCTTCCTGCGGCCGGAAGAATCGCTCCACGCCATCCGTCAGTCCAAAATCCGCCACCGGGTCTTTTTGGCAGCCTGGGCCGTTATCATCGTGGCACTGATGTGGGGCCGTCATTTTATCTTCTGGCTGCCCCCGTGCGGGCTGTGGCTGGGATATGCCATCGGGCTGCACGCCATGCATAAGGCCTTTTATTTGGTGGAGCATCCGACTGATCCAAAAAGCATTTTATTGAGCTTGCCGATTGAAGGAACCCTAAACAGCTGGAACCTGGCCTTTGGGCTGGGAATCTTATCGGCCGGCATATCGCTGCTGCTGTGGGTGTTGGGGCTGAAGTTTTCGTTTGCGTGGCAAACAGCCACGCTGGCGGCCGCTTGTTTATGCTCTGTTTTGACCGTGTGGCTGCTGGTGCCTACGGTGGCGGTCCGCTTTGGCGGGATAAAAAAGTATCACAAATGGCTGTGGCAGGTAATCAAGTATATGCCCACCTACAAAAACCCCAGCGAAAAAGCCCAGTTTGACCTGTTTGCCTGGTGTTTAATGAACCCCGGCCGGACGGACCCGCCCGAAGCCTTGCTGAAAGAGGTCTACGCAGATTATTCCCGGCTGATGTTGCCCGGAGCAGTGCCGGGGGACGAAGCAAAACTGCCGGAACTTTCCATTGGGGTGCAGTCCGACTTTTTGGCCCAGCACCTGGATGATGTCCCCCCCACGCGCCAAGTCACCCCGCTTTTTCGGGCCGCAGCCCGGCAGGATATGGCCGCCCTGCGCCGCTTGCTCCCCGACCCGCTGCACATCAACCAACCGTACGCGGGGAACGGCAACACACTGCTGCATATTGCCGCGGGGAACGGCAATACGGAAATGGTCCAATTGTTGCTCGCTCAGCCGTATATCAAAACGGAGCTTGCCAACCATGCCGGCCAAACTCCGCTGGATATCGCCCGGGAAAAGCACTTTGCGGATATTGTAAAACTGCTGCAAGCGAAACAAGCTGAAAAATAGTTTTCCGGCCAGCCAAATAAAAACCCGGCCCCATAGGAGCCGGGTTTTTGTTGCGTTCAAAACGACTATTTATAGCTGTCCATCGATTTGAGCTTGCCCACGCACACGTTGTTTTCGCACACGGGGTCAATCTGCACATAGCACATTTCGCGGGTGCAGGGAGCGTTGGTGCATTCCTTTTCCCACACTTTTTGCACTTTTTCGGCCGCTTGGGCGTTCACGGCTTCGTAGCCGGCGCATTCGCAGCAGCCTTTTTTGACGGCCACGCAATCGGCATCCGTCGTGCAGGTTTTGTCCGCCGCCATAATGGCTTCATTCAATTTAACCGGCATTGCGTTGATGCTGACGGTCTTGGGGGAAGAAGAGCACGCCGCCAACAGCGCCGCGCAAGCAAGTAATAAATAGGTTTTTTTCATTTTTTGTTCTCCTTAATAAGCCATATAATCTTCCATCGGTTTGGGGGTCCCTACGCAGACGCCGTTCTGGCAGGAAGTATTGATTTCCACATAGCACATTTGCAGCGTGCAAGCCGCCATAGAGCATTCCTTTTCCCACAGCGGTTTCAGCGCGGCGGCCGCGTCTTTATTCACCGGCGCATAGCCGTTGCACAAGCAGCAACCCTTTTTGACCGAGGTGCAATCCGCATCCACTTTGCAGGAAGTCGCCGCCGATTGGAGCGCTTCGGCATAGTTTTTGGCTTCCGGGTTAATCGGGCTGTCTTTCACAGCCGCAGAAGCGCAGCCCGCCACGAGAGCGGCCGCACACAATAAGCCCATTAATTTGAATTTCATATCGTTCTCCTATTTTGCTTCGTCCGCCAACACACAGCGGTTTTGGCGGCAAATGGTTTTAACGTACGAGGTATCCGGCGTTTTTTTGCAGCGAGTATACCAATCCGCTTCGCGCACGCGGTTAAAATCCGCCAATTCCCGGCGGTTAATGGCCGCGTAGCCCCATTCGGGGTACCGGCAAGACTTGTACACGGCTACGCAATCTTCATCTGCGCTGCACGCCACGTGGACTTTTTCCACATAGTGGGCAAAGACCTCGTTCATATGGCGTGTATGGCTGGCACAAGCCGCCAACACGAGCGGACACAACAACAAAATCCATTTGTGCATACCTACATTATACAAAAAAGGGACCGGCGCAAGACCGGTCCCTTTCGTAGTATGCGACAAAAACTACTCAATAATTTTGGTTACAACGCCGGCACCTACCGTGTGGCCGCCTTCGCGGATAGCAAAGCGCAAGCCTTCTTCCATAGCCACAGG
>CALUZE010000117.1 GCA_944325235.1 uncultured Elusimicrobiales bacterium
AATGAAAAAGTTAGGGGGCCTGCTGGCGTGTGTGCTGATTGGCACAAGCGTGTGGGGGGCCGATGTAAAAAATTTATCGTTGGAAATGTGCGAAACGTCCGCGCTGGATTTTTCGCCCGCCGTCAAAGCGGCCCAGGCGCAAGCCGCCGCGGCCCAGGCCGCGTACGAAGGCACGCGGGGCCATTTGTATCCGTCGCTGTATCTGGACGCGGCGGGCAGCTGGACCTCGGAAGTACCGCAGCTGCAGGTGGGGCCGCAAACGTTTGAGTTCGGCAGCGAATGGGGCTACTCCGTCGGGCCGACGTTGGAATATGTGCTGTTTGACAACGGGGCGCGGTCCTCGGCTTCGCACAGTGCGCAGGCTGCCTACCAGAGCAAACTGGCCGAATACAATTTGGCCCGCAAGCAGCTGCTGCTGCAGGTGCGCCAGGCGTATTTTTCCGTCCAGCGCGATTTGGAAAATTTGTTCCTGCTTTCCGAACAGTTAAAAGTAACCCGCAAGCAACTGGCCGATGTGCGCTCGGCCTATAAAGCGGGCGCCAAAAGCCGCCGCGATGTGCTGCTGGCGGAAAAACAATCCCTGCGCACCGCCGTGGACGCCAGCTCCGCCCGTGCCCAACTGGCCGGCGATTTGCGCGACCTGTTTAAACTGACGGGCACCGATTACGGCATAGACCCGCACTACCCGCTGGATTGGCGCGTGCGCGAAAAACTGGACGGGGAAACTTCCGCCGTCATCCGCGCCGACGACCCGGCCAAAACCGTGCAGCGTTTCGCGCCGTTTGCCCAACTTACGTTTGACGAAGACACCCCGCGCCTGGCCGCTTTTGACGGGCTGATTAAATCGTACGAATACGCCGCGCGCGGTTATGCGGCGGCGTTGTGGCCGCGGGTGGGGCTTAGTGCCGGGGCGTATGCCCAATACCCCAACGGGCCGATTCAGGAAGACGTTTTCTTGGGTAAGGCGGGGCTTTCCCTGCGTTTCCCGTTGTTTGAAGGCAAGAAAAACCGCAGCCAAGCCCGCTCACAGGAACAGGCGGCCGAAGCGGCGCGCGAACAAAAGCGCGACACGCAGGAAGCGTTAAAAGCGTTGTTCCTCTCGGCCAAGGACTCGCTGGGCGCCCTGGATATAGAAACCCGTTTGGCCAACCAACTGGCCGACAAGGCCGACCAATCCGCCCAGCTGACGTACCAGGCGTATAATGCGGGGGCGGTAACGTTTTTGGAAGTGGACGACGCCAACTTGTCCGCTTTGCAGAGCCGGATTATGTTAAACGAGCTGAATATCCGCCGGCTGAACGGACTGGCGGTGCTGGACAGTTTAGGAAAATAGGTGAGATATGAAAAAAATAATTTCTGTGGTAGTAGCCGTATTGATTATCTTGGTGGCGGCGGGGCTGTTGTTCCTGCGGCGCACGCCGTTTGCGTATAGCGGCGTGGTGGAAGCGGTGGAAGTGGACGTGCCCAGCCGTTTGTCCGACACGATAAACGAAATCACCGTGCAGGAAGGCAGCACCGTGCAAAAAGGCGAAGTGCTGGCCCGGCTGGACTGCCGCGATACGCGCCTGAAAGCCGCCATCGCGCAAAAGGAATTCAAGCGCGCCGATACGCTGCTTAAAACGTCTGCCGGCTCGCGTGAAAATTACGATTTGAAAAAACACCAAAACGACCAGGCCGCCCTGTACGAAAGCTGGTGCGACATTACCAGCCCCATTTCGGGCAAGGTGCTGTACAAATACTACGAACCCGGGGAATTTATCGCGGCCGGGCGCAAACTGCTGACCGTGGCCGATATGGCCGAAGTGGACGTGTGGGTGTATGTGGAGCACGATTTGCTGGCCCGCCTGGCGGTGGGCGACGCGGTGACCGCCCTGCTGCCCGAAACGGGGCAAACGTTTAAAGGTACGATTTTAAGCATCAACGACGAGGCCGAATTTACCCCCAAAAACGTGCAAACCCGCCGCGAACGCGAACGGCTGGTTTACGGCGTAAAAACGCGCTTTCATAACGACGCCGCCCTCACCCTTAAATCGGGGATGACGGTGGAAGTGTCTTTTGCGGAGGGAAAATAATATGCCCGCCGTGCGCGCCCAAGTACATCAGGTAAGCAAAAAAATGGGCCGCGCGCAGGCGCTTTGGCAGGTGGAGGACGTGTTCGGCGCGGGGCAGGTGCACGGCATTATCGGCCCCAACGGCGCCGGCAAAACCACGCTCATCCGCGTGCTGGCCGGCCTGCTGCACCCGGACGAAGGCACCGTGTCTTACGATGAAGGCGGAACGGCTTTGTCCGCCGCGGACGTCAAACGCGTGACGGGCTATTTCCCGCAGGAGCCCAGCCTGTACCCCGATTTGACGTGCCGGGAACATTTGGAATTTTTCCGCGATTTGTACGATTTGCCGCAAGCCGATTTTGAACGCCGCGCTGAGGAACTTTTGCACGCCACGGGCATGGCCCCGTTTACGGACCGCCCGGCGGGGAAACTTTCGGGCGGAATGTACAAAAAACTGGGGCTGATGTGCGTGCTGTTAAACCGGCCCAAATTGCTGTTATTGGACGAGCCGACCATCGGGGTGGACCCTGTCAGCCGCCAGGAATTATGGGATTTGGTGTACGGGTTTGCCGGCGAGCAGATGACGGTCATCGTCAGCACGTCATACATGGACGAAGCCGGCCGCTGCAGACAGGTGCACGTGCTAAGCAGCGGGCAGATGCTGGCCGCCGGCACGCCGGAAGACGTGATGAAACACTTTGGCGTAACGGATTTTGCCGAGATATTTTTGAACCATGAACGAAAATGATATTGTAATCAGCGTAAAAAATCTGGTGGTGGCGTTTGGCGACTTCCACGCGGTGGACGGCGTGAGCTTTGACGTGCGCCGCGGCGAAATTTTCGGTTTTTTGGGGGCCAACGGCGCCGGTAAAACCACCACCATCCGCACCATTTGCGGCATTTTGAACCCGTCGGAAGGCTCGGTGACGGTGGACGGGAAAGACGTGTCCAGCTCCACGGCCGTGTTAAAGCCGCGCATCGGGTATATGTCCCAAAAGTTTACGCTGTACCCCGATTTAAGCGTGCGCGAAAATATGTATTTTGCCGGCAGTTTGTACGGGATGAGCCCCAAGCAAATTGACGAACGCGCCCGCAAATTAATGGATTTTATCGGCCTGCCCCAGCGCATCCCGGACCCCGTCAGCCACCTCTCCGGCGGCGTAAAGCAAATGGTGGCGTTGGCGTCCTCGCTGCTGCACGACCCGGAACTCGTGTTTTTGGACGAGCCGACGGCCGGCACCTCGCCGCAGACGCGTGTGGCGTTTTGGGCGCTGATTCGCCGCCTGGCCGAAATGGGCAAAACCGTATTTGTCACCACGCACTATATGGACGAAGCCGAATACTGCGGCCGCATCGCGCTGATGGAGCGGGGCAAAATTGTGGCCCTGGGCACGCCGCAAAAATTAAAAGAACAATTTTTCCCGGTCAAACCGCTGGAAATTGCTTTCCACGCACCGGTGCAGAACGCCCTGCGCGAAGCGTTAAAACAGGCCGGGATTGAATCGGCCGTGTTCGGCAACCACCTGCGGGTGCGCGTGTCGGACCGGGCGGCCTTTGAGCGCGCCTGCGCGCCGTTTGCGGGGAAATTCAGCGTAAAAGAAGTGGAGCCGACTCTGGAAGACGTATTTTTGCAGGCGGTCAGCGGGAGGGAAGCCAAATGAACTTTTCCTGGCGCCGCGCCCGCAGCGTGGCTTTGAAAGAATACAAACACATTTTGCGCGACCCGTTCACCCTGGCCGTCACGCTTATTCTGCCGCTGGTGTTTGTGGGAATGTTCGGCTTTGTGATTGACCTGGACTACAAACATATGCGTGTGTACGTGCGCGATAACGACCAGACCAGCGTGTCGCGCCGTTTCTTGCAGGAAATGGCGTCCTCTGGTTATTTTGATTTAACGCCCGTCCACTCCCCGGCCGAGGCCGACCAGGCCCTGGAAAAAAACGGCAGCCCCGCCCTGCTGATTATCAAGCGCGGCTTCGGCCGCAACGTCCGCTCCGGCAACCCGGAAACCCCCGGCCAAATCCAGCTGCTGGCCGACGGCACCGATAACGTGCAGTCCAGCATTATGGGCACCTATTTGCAGG
>CALUZE010000118.1 GCA_944325235.1 uncultured Elusimicrobiales bacterium
CGTGGGGGACGTGCGCAAGAATTTTAAGCCGGCCGTGATGTGCACAATCGGCTCGCGTGCGGCCAGTTTCAGGCCCCAAAGCGCCTGGTCGTGGTACATACACAAAATACCGTCGTACTTGCCTTTGGCGTGTGCGGCCCACAAACTGTCCGCCGGAAAGGGCCCTTCCAGCTGCAGCCCTTTGCGGCACAAGGCCCGAAGGGCGGGTTCAATGACGGTGTGTTCTTCGTTGCCGAATTGGCCGTTGTCGCCCGCGTGCGGGTTGAGCGCGCAAACGCCGATGCGCGGTTTGGCAATGCCCAGCCGCTGGAGCGCTTGGGCGAAATGCCGCGCCGCTCCGGCCACCCGGGAGCGGGTGATAATGCGGGGCAAATCGGCGATGGCAAAATGTTCGCTGACCAATGCGCAGCGTATCCGCCCGCTGACAAACATCATCAGCCCGTCTTTGCCGGCGCGTTCGCGCAGCAGTTCGGTATGGCCCACATAGGGGATATGCCCCAGGGCCCAGCTTTGTTTGGAAATGGGGGCCGTCACCAGGGAACACCCGGTGCGCGCGGCCAGTTTGCAGCCGAGTTCTACGGCTTTAAAGGAGGCTAGCCCGCCGGCCTCGGTTGGGCCGTGCGGCGCATCCTGCAAGCATTCGCAGGAATCCATACTGATTAGGCGCGCCATTCGGTCCGTAAACCCGGCGCGGAAAAGCGAACACGGCTCCCCGATGACAATCGGGGAGCACGCGTGCTGTACTAAAGGATTTTCTAATGCTTTAACCGTTACTTCCGGGCCGATCCCTAATGGGTCGCCGGCGGTTATAAATACAACAGGTTTCATGAATTGTCCGAATACAATTAGACTCAAAAAGGAGGTGAGGAACCGTTTTGCCTTTTAGGTATAACTAATTGGACAAACTTTCCAAGCCGTTATTTTTTGTCGGTTTCGGCGGCTTTTTCTTCGGCCTTGGCGTCTTTTTTGGCGTCGGCCTTCGTATCTTTTTTAGCTTCGGCTTTGGTGTCTTTGGCGTTGGCTTGGGCTTCTTCCAACAGCGGGTCCGATTCGTACTTAATGGTTACTTTTACGTCGGCCTTGTTGTAGAGGTCTTCAATGTATTCCGCCATAGCCAGCTGTACGCGCTGTTGGGCGATGTACTGCGCCAAATCCCGTGCTACATCATCGTAAGAAATGGATCTTTCGGCCCGTTTTTCTTTGATTTTAATGATATGGAAACCGATATCGGTTTTAATCGGGTCGCTTACCTTGCCGACGGCCAACGAGAAGGCTTTGCTGTCAATGGCTTTGGGGGCTACGCCTTTGAGCAAAATCATATCGCCGCCGCTGGCGAGGGCGTTTTTGTCTTCGGTATATTTTTTGACCGCTTCGGAAAAGTCCATTCCGCCGTCAATTTCTTTTTTGATTTGTTTGGCCAGTTCTTCTTTCTTTTTTACTTCTTCGGGCTTCATATCTTTGGTGACGGCCAAATAAATGTGCCCGATGCGCACCTGTTCGCCGGTGAGCTGTTTGAGCTTGGCGGCAATGGCTTGCGCTTCTTTTAATTTGGCGGGGTCTTCTTTTTCCAACGCTTTGATTTTTTTGGTGTTGTTTTTCATCACCGCTTCCACATTGGCGTAGAGGGCTTTGGCATCGGCTTCTTCCACGGGTTTAACGGTGGCCTGCAATTTCTGTTCCATCAGCTTGCGCACGGCAATATCTTTGGAGAGTTTGTTTTTGTAGGCTTTCAAGCTCATGCCTTGTTTTTTAAGCGCCTGGTTGAAGCGTTTTTCGGCGCCTTTTTCATCGGGCTTTCCGGTGGTTTCGTCCACGATAAAGCGAGTCTTGATTTCGTTTACGCCGGCGTCAATTTCCGAATCTTTTACCTGGATTTTTTCTTCTTCTGCGGCCTGATACAAGAGTTCTTTGGAAATCAATTCTTTCAGCACTTCGCGGCCTAAAATATCCTTGGCGTAGGGCTGCTGCAAAAATTGCGGCGCGGCCAGCTGATATTGTTCTACCACGCCGTCCAAATAGGCGTCGTATTCAGAGGCCAAAATCGGGCGTCCGTTCACCGTAGCGACGGAGGATTCCATTACTTTCGCCTGCAGGTTTACCCCCACAGCCGCCAGTAGGACGGCTAAAAACAGTTTATTCGCTTTTTTCATATATCACAACCTCGTATTTATTTTTTAAAGAGTCCAAAACTTTATCCAACTTCCGGTCTTCCAGCACTTGCCGGATGCGCGGTTCGGCGTCTTTGCGCGAAAGGCGCTTGTCGCTCGTTTTCATTATTATATGAAATCCCTGTGCCGTTTTGAAGAAACCTTGCACACTGCCCATGGGGGAGTTGGCGGCAATCACTTCAATATCCGGCAGATATTCCCCGGGCATAACGGTAATCTGCCGCAGGGATTCGGGCGCCACGCTGTACTGGCGTTCCAGTTCTTTCCAGCGGCGGGGGGAAGATTTTAGCGCGCGGAGCACCTGGTCGGCCGTTTGGGCGTTATCAATAATGATTTGCTTGATGGTCATTTCGTACGGGTACTTTTTGTAGTACGCGCTGATTTCTTCGTCCGATACGGCGGTTTCGCCTTTTTCCTTTAATTCGTCGTACCACAGCTGTTCCAGCGTTTGGGCGGCAAATTCGTTATAAATGTCTTCCAGCTGGCGGCGTTTGTCTTCCATAATGGAAAGGTACACGTCCGATTCGTCCAGCTTTTCGTCCTTGGCGGCGGCGGCGATGAGCTTTTCGCGCGTGATGATTTGTAGCAAATTCTGCCGGCCGATGGGCGTTTGGGCAAATTCGCGGTCGTCGTCGGACAGTAACGCCAGGCGGGAGGCCACGTCCTGCTCTGTGATGGTTTCTTTGCCCACGCGGGCGGCGGTATCCGGCGCAACCGTAGGGGCTTCCTGCCGGCAGCCGAACGCGGTGAGCAACAAAAGGGCTAACATCCACTGGTGTTTCATATTCATATACTATATCATTTTTGCGGTTTTAAAATTCTTTCAAAAAAGCCCAGCGTTTCCTGCGTGAAGGCCACCGGGTCCCGTCCGTCCGGCGCGGTCAAATGCAGGCCGTCGCCGTTTTTGGATTTGACAAATTCCACCCGGTCCGCCCCAAAGCGGTTGAACAGTTCCCCGGGCAGGGTGGGCGGCATTTTAAACCGCCGCGTGAATAACAGCTCCAGCTTGCCGTCTATCCAGTCCACGTGGTAGATTTCCAGTGCGCCCGCCCGCGCGGACAAGCGGAACAGTTCCGTTAAATTTTTTACTTCCTGCGGAAGCGGACCGCTTAAATCCTGCAGGCGGGCCAAAATGGTTTGGGTTTTGGCGTTGTCGGCGTCCATCAGTTCCTTGTAGTATTTCAAGCGTTCGGCGTCGTCGGGCACGTAGTCGGGCGGAATGTAGGCCGCCACGGGCAGGTTGACCTTGGCCCGCAGCACGCGCTCCACGCGTTCGCCTTTCAGCTTTTTCACTTCCGCGGCCACCAAATCGCAGTACAGGCTTAAGCCCACTTCGTTTACGTAGCCGTGCTGTTTTACGCCCAGCAAATCGCCCGCGCCGCGGATTTCCATATCCCGCAGGGCCAGGCGGAAACCGCTGCCCAGTTCGCCAAATTCCATCAAAGCGGCCAAGCGCTGGCGGGCTTCTTCGGTAGGGTCTTTTTCTTCTTTGGGTTTCCAGTAGACGGCGGACAAATCGGTAAAGTTATTGTCGGGTTCTTCCGTCTTTTTAAACAGCCAATCCGGGTGGAACAGGTAGCAGTAGGCCTTGGTGCTGCCGCGGCCGATGCGCCCGCGCAGCTGATAGAGCTGGGCCAGCCCGAAGTTTTGGGCGTTTTCCACAATCAGCGTGTTGGCGTTGGTAATGTCTATGCCGGACTCAATAATGGTGGACGCCAGCAGAATATCGTATTTGCCTTGGTTAAAGTCCCACAGGGTTTGTTCCAATTCTTTTTCGTCCATTTGGCCGTGCGCCATACAAATGCGTGCCTGGGGGACGAGCTTCTTTAAAAACAAATAGCGCGATTGCATACTCTGCACGCTGTTGTAGACGTAGTAAATCTGCCCGCCGCGGGCGAGTTCCTGGTTGATGGCGGCGGCCGCCAGGTCGTTATTCCAGGCGGTGACGACGGTTTTAAT
>CALUZE010000119.1 GCA_944325235.1 uncultured Elusimicrobiales bacterium
CACCCCGGTGCAGAACTTTGTGGGCGGCTTGTCCATTGCGCGCGGATTTTTTGACCAGAAACTCCAAATCGGCGGTACGGCCAAATATATTTCGGAAAAATTGGACTCCAACCACTACAACAACGTCGGTTTTGACGTGGGCGCCAAATTGCGCCTGGTAAACTGGCTGGGTTTAGGCGGGGCGCTTGTGAACATCGGCGACCGCGAAGAAATGCCCCGCGGTTTGCGCTTGGGGGCGGACATCAACACGCGCTATTTTACGATTTCGGGCGAATATATGGAATACCGCGATGATAAAGCCCGCTACGGCGTAGGGTTGGAAATCCACATCCCCGAAGATTTGCTCCAGGTCGCCCGGTTTGATTTGCGCGTGGGTTATTATACCCGCGACAACACCGGTGTAAGCACCGAAGATTGGGTGGACAGCTTAGGGCTGGGAGAAACGTCTAAAGTGTCGTTCGGGTTTGGTATTTACAGCTCGGAATTGTTCGGCTACGGTGCGTCTATTGACTATGCCGTCACGCCGTTCGGAGCGTTGGGCACGTCGCAGCAGATTGCGTTGGCCATCCAGTTTTAATGTATGACGAAAGAGACCAAAACGAAAAAATGGTTAAACAATAAGGGCCAAACCGCGGTAGAATATATGGTAATAACGGTGGGCCTGTTGACGGCGATTATTTCGTTTTACGTGCTCTATTCGTATATGGTTCCGCAGCAGTTTGAAGAAGGGGCCAAAGTTGTTTTGTCGGACTATGACGTAAGCTGAAAAGTTTTAAAAAAATCAGGAGGAATCTCGCATGAAGTTTATCGTTGCTTTGCAAACCAGAATGGAAGCCTTGAAAGCGCAGGCTTTGGGCTGCCTGAAGAAACAAGAAGGCCAGAACACGATTGAATACGTGTTGATGCTCGTAGTGGTCGTGGGTGTGGCTGGCGTGGCCGGTGTGTTGATTAAGAACTATATGCCTGAATTGTTTGAACAAATTAAAGGCAAAATCACCGGCAAAATGGGCGAAATGTAATTTGAGGGTGTATGAACAAATTTCGTAGGAAGTGTGGCGGGCAGGTAACGGCGGAGCTGATGTTTATTTTGCCGGTATTTATGTTGATGATTTTCTTCGTCCTTGAATACGGCAACATCGCCTACCACACGATTATTGCTAACCACGCTTCCTACGAGTTTGCCCGTATCGGTTCGCTGGTGGCCGTCAAAAGGCCCAGCGGCCGGCCGGACAGAACGGTTATAACGCAGAAAATCAACCAGGCCAAGCAGAAAGTGTTTGGCAATAAATCGGGCGGCATTGTCGTAAACGTGAAGGTGGAGACCACCGGCACGGACCCGATGTATAAAAAGCACCGCCACGAAGACGTGGTGGTTACGGTAACGTATCCCGTGCATTTAATGTTCCCTGGCACCAGCTATGTGCTGGCCAGCGAGCCCCGCCGGGAAGGCATCCGCAAAATAAAATCTACGGCCCGGATGCCGATTGAAAAAGCGTATCTGAGTTCGGATACCAAATAATTGGGATTTGTTAATTTAAATAAAGCAGGTTTCTAAGGAGACGAAATGAAAAAAGGAATCTTTCTTCCGTTGGTGATAGCCTTGTTGGCTGCCCTTATATACGGGATGATTGTGAGCAGCGCGTCTAAAAAGCTGAACGCGTCCAAAAACATCAAGCAGGTGTTTGTGCCCGTGCGCGACATCAAAGAGCGCGAAGTCATCAAGCGCGACTATATCAAAACCGTGCCGGTGCCGGCTGCATACCTGCAGAAGGATGCGTTTACCTACACGACGGATGCCGACTTTAAAGCCATTGAAAACGCCGTCGCGCGCATTCAAATTCCGAAAGGGAACCAGATTTCCAAATATGCCGTAACCTCGCTGTCTCCCGAGGCCGGCTTGTCCAGCAAAATCCCGGTGCAGATGAGAGGTTTCGTCATTACCAACATCCCGCTGGCCACCGCCAGTATGATTAAGCCGGACGACAACGTGGATATTTTGCTGACGTTTGAAGCCGTAATGAAAAGCGGCGCCCGCCAGAAAGTGACGGTGACGCTGTTGCAGAACATAAAAGTGTTGGGCGTCGGGGCCGATTTGGGCCAGGGGCTGGATGCCAAATCCGCCAGTGCGATGGAAGCCAAGGACGAAGACGCTGCCGCCTATTCGGACAGCTCGGCGCTTTCGTTGGCGCTTTCGCCGCGCGACGCGCAGTATTTGGCGCTTGCTCAGGCCGAGGGTGATATTTCCGTCATCTTACGTACGCCCGGCGACGTGACCAACTACTTGATGGAAATCGCGACCTTTGAGAAATTATTTCAATAACGTACAGGACTGATATGACGAATAAAAAGTTTATAGTTAATGTATCCCTTGCGGTATTACTTTTCAGTGTGCTGCTGCCGTCGTGCGCTTTTGCCAAAAAAACGCGCCTGGTGGCCGTCAGCGCCGACGTGGTGGAAATCAGCGGAACCATGCAAAGCGTAAAAGGGTTTTCGTGGAACCAGCTGTTTGACTTTGAGGAAGCTTCCATTCCCGGCATATTGTCCTTGGGCGAGTTTGAACGCAAAACCGCCGTTACGACCCGCTTGCGCTTGATGGAAACGGAAGGCCGTGCCCAGGTGCTGTCCAACCCGAAGATTGTCACTTCTTCCGGCAACAGCGCCAAAATCACCGTCGGCGGCAAGGTGCCGATACCGATTGTAAACAACCAGGGCGTCGGTTCGCAGCTGGAAGAATACGGTATTTTGCTTAACGTATTGCCCACGATTATTCCCGAACGCAACAACATTATTGATTTGCAGGTGCAGTTGTCCGTGTCCACGGTGGACTATTCCAGAACGGTGGTAATCGGTACGGCCACGGCGCCTTCTTTCACCAACCGCGACGTGGAAACCCACGTGGAACTTAACAGCGGCGAAACGCTGGTCATCGGCGGGTTAAAAAGCAGCTCGCGCAACGTGTCCGAAGACCGCGTGCCGTTCTTGGGCCGCATTCCGCTGATCGGCCTGTTGTTTAAAAACAAAGACGTAACGGAAGAACAACGCTCGTTATTCCTGTTTATTACGGTTGAAATTGTGGAATAGTTTTTATGGCAGAAGAAAACACCCTCCAAAAAACTGATGCTAAGATTATTGCTTTTTCCGGTCCGAAAGAAGGGGCCGGAAAAACCACGCTTGTGCTGAACTTGGCGTTGGGCTGGGCGGGCATTCAAAAACGCCCGGTGCTGATAGTTCCGCTGGACCCGCTGGCCCGGCAGGAACACAGCTTTTATTTGGATATCAAAAAGCCGGTCAGCGTTTCGGACATTTTGCGGACGCTGGGCAACACGTCCATTGCCGTAGTGGGCGGATTGCTGCGCGGGAAGATTTCCATGTCCCAGTGGGGGGTGGGTGTACTGCCGCTGGGCAATACGCGCGCGCAGGTGGCGGCCATCAGTCCTAAGATTTTAATTCCTATTTTGTCGCGCCTGTCGCAGACGTTTGATATTTTCCTGGATGTGGATTCCAGCTTCCCAATGCAGGCGTTTGCCTTTGATATTGCGGATAAGGTGTTTTGGGTTTCCCAAGCCACCCGCACGCATTTAAATTCCACCGTACAGCTTTTTAACGATTATAAAGAACAACGCTACCCGATGGACCGCGTGAGCATTATCTGCAACGCATACGATATGCCCGGGTCTATCCCGTATGAAGAAGTAGAACGCTTTTATTCGTCTTTGGGGCGCGAAATTGACGTATTTTTGCCCTGGGATGACGAGGTGATGGCCACTTCCAACCGCAAAGAAGTGGAAATTATCGTCAACCCGCAATCCGAATGGGTGAAAGGCCTGCGCCTGGTGCTGGCCAAAATCCGCGATTTAAAACCGGCCCCGAAAGATTGGGTGGCCTCGGTGTCTGACGAAGAATTTACCCAGGCCGCCAAAGAAATTTGGAGCCCGGTTTTGTTTGACGACGGCAAAACCACCAGTGTGGCGGAGCACGTGGCCGCGGAAGACGAAGGCAACAAGACCAAGCTGTCGTTTTGGGACGATTTGAAACAAAAAATCCACAAAGAAGTGGTGCACACGCTGGAAATTGAACAC
>CALUZE010000120.1 GCA_944325235.1 uncultured Elusimicrobiales bacterium
AGCCAACCTGGAAACGGTCGCCCGCTCCTACGCCAAAGAACACGGCATGAAAGCCGGGCAGATTTTCCACCCGGTGCGCGTGGCGGTATCGGGCCGCACGCACGGGCCGACGTTGTTTAAAATGTTGGAATATATGGGGAAGGACACCGTTATCGCGCGCTTGAAAAACGCGCTGCAGTACTGCAAATAACTCCGCCCGAGCCGGGCAAGGAGCGCCATGAAATACTGGTTTTTTGACGGGAGTGACGTTGTTGGGCCGTTTGAACCGAGCGAGCTGCTTACGCGGCGCGGTTTTGCCGCCACCAGCTTGGTCTGCCCCGAAAACTTCAGCGAAGACCAGGACAGCTGGCAACTGGCCGGCTCGTTTGCAGACTTTCATTTTGATTCCCAAAACGAAGACTCTTCCCCGGTAGAGGAAGTGGAACCCGTTACCGATTCGTTTGATGAGGAGCTGGACACGCTGCTTAAACAGCGCAACCCGCTGGGCGTTCCCCCCGATACCAACACGGAAGGGCCTTCGCTGCAAATTCCCAAAAAACCGGCCAAACCCGGCCCCATTGAAGAATACTTCAATAACATCAAAGGCGAAGATTTAGGCAACATCTTAGGCATACCGGACCCGAACGAAAATTCGGATATGGACTTGGCCCGCGCCTTAAAAACGCAGCTGAGCAAAACCAACCCGCCGACGGATAAAGAAATCCAACCGCTGGAAAACGACCCGTTTGACGAATTTACCACGGACGAAAGCGCCAAAGAAGAACTGCCGGAAGAATTTTTAAATCCGCCCGAGGCCGAAAAACCGGCCGCTCCCAAGCCGCCCGCCGCGACCCATCCGGCCGCGGCCGAAACCCCAAAAACCGACGCCCAACCGGCCGCACCGCACACGGAAGAAAAACCGCCTGAAAAGCAACCGGTGCCGCCCGTGGAAACGGTGCCGATGTCCCACCCGGATAACGACGATTTTGTCCTTACTTTGCACAATTTTCCGCCGGCCGAAAAACCCGCCGAACCGGCCCCTGTCAAAGAGCCGGAAACCGAGCAAACCGTTTCTTCCTGCCAGCTGCCGGTTGTAGACCAGCCGGTGACGGAGATCCCGCCGCTGGAGCAGGCGGAACACGTGCTCCCGCCGGCCGAAGAGCCCGCGGAACACACGGCGCAGGAGCCGTCCGCCGCAGAACCGGCGCAGGCTGAACCGCAGCCTGTACCTGCAGCCGAAACACCCGAACAGCCGACGGCCGTTCAGCCCGCTTTGGAAGCGGAAGAAATCCTTCCGCAACCGCCTGCCGCCCAAGCGCAAACGGGCGACGCACAGCCGGAAGAAATGGTGCCGCCCCCGGCCCAACCCACATTGGCCGAAACCCAGCCGACCGAACCGGCGCAACCGCAAACAACCGTTTCCCCGCAAGCGCCGGGAACAACGCCCGCACCGCAGCTGGCGGAGCCGGCCCCGCAAGCGGAAAAAGAACCCGTCCGCCAAATTTTGGAAGAAGGCAAACTGGACGTGACTCCCACGCCGGAGCTGGAAGAACCGATTAAAAATGTGCCGGTCCAGCCGGAAGTAAACCAATTCCGCACGCGTTTAAAACAGACGCCGGAAATACAAAAGTTTTTACGTCAAACCCAAACCGAACGGCTGGAACAGGACAAATCCTACAAAAAAGCCATGGCGGCCTTGTCGGTGCTGGTTGCGCTGATAGCGGTAGGCGCCGCTATTTACGTCAATAAAACCGTTTTTCAAAGCCCGAATCAGCCCAAACAAACGGCAGCCGTTTCTCAACAAAAGCCGGACGCAACGGCCGAAACGGCCCCGGAACCGGCTCCGGCAAACACCCAGCCGGAAAACATCCCGGTGCCGCCGCCTGCGCAAATGGCGGAACCGTCCCAAACGGATAAGGCCATCTCCGTTGTTCAAAACTACACCTTGCCGTCCAACCGCGGCACGGTGGCTGCCTACCTGGACCGCCTGTACCAAGCCCAAAAAGAGCAGGGGTATACAGCCGCCTGGTCCGCCGAGCCTTTGCATCAAAGCACATATATTGTAAAATACAGGCTAACCAAGACGCGCATGGAGCCCATTGTGTACGTCTTTCAGGTAGACGTAGCGCAAGGCAAGCTTACGGGCGCTTTAAATAATATAACGTTGGACCTGGTTGGAAAAATTCAATAATCAAAGAGGGTTGCTTATGATATTAATGGACGATCTGTTCAAATTGATGAAAGCCAAAAACGCTTCCGATATTCACTTGACGGTAGGCGTGCCGCCGGTGCTGCGCATTCAAGGCCGGCTGTATTCCACCCCTTTTGAGCCGCTTACCAAAGAAAGCGCCCAGACCTTGATTTATTCCATTATGACGGACGAACAACGCCAGCAGTTTGAAGAAAAACTGGAGCTGGACTTTTCGTTCGGTTTAAAATCGTTAGGGCGTCTTCGTGTAAACATCTACAAACAAAAAGGCTGCGTGGCCGCCGCCCTGCGTTCCATTCCCAACGATTTTAAAACGTTTGAAGAACTCAACCTGCCGCCCATCGTGTACAACATCATGAAGCTCAACAAAGGCCTGGTATTGGTAACCGGGTGCACGGGGTCCGGTAAATCTACGTCTTTGGCCAGTATGATCAACTACCTGAACATGAACGAAAGCAACCACATCATGACGGTGGAAGATCCTATCGAATTCGTACACCCGCACAAACGCAGTATCGTCAACCAGCGTGAAGTGGGCGCGGACACCCACTCGTTTGCCGACGCCTTAAAGCACTTCTTGCGTCAGGACCCGGATATCATTCTGGTGGGCGAATTGCGCGACCGCGAAACCATGGAAGCCTGCTTAACCCTGGCCGAAACCGGTCACTTGGTGTTTGCCACCCTGCACACCAACGACGCCGTGCAGTCCATCAACCGTATTATTGACGTGTTCCCGGCCGAACAGCAGCCGCAGATCCGCACGCAGCTTTCGTTCGTGCTGGAAGCCATTTTATCCCAGCAGCTCATCCCCACGCTCACCGGCGGCCGCGCCATGGCGTGCGAAGTGTTGCTGGCCAACTCCGCCGTGCGCAGCTTAATCCGCGACGGCAAGGCCGAACAGATTATCTCCACCATGCAGACCAGCGTGGGCATGGGTATGATCACCATGAACCAGGCCCTGGGCGATTTGTACATCCAAAAGAAAATCAGCTACCAGGAAGCCCTCTCCCACACGGGCGACCCGTCCGGCCTTAAAACGTACCTCCAGCAAAAACTGGGGACGGCCAACTTTAAGTAACCCCGCAACCAACCAAAAACCGCCTTTAAACACAAGTTTAAAGGCGGTTTTTTATGTGCCCAAAAGCGTTATAAATCCCGGCCGGCGGGATCCTTCCCGTCAATTAATCCTTCCTGGTTTTGGTGGCCGGTCAGTTCGGCCTTGTTGCGCAGGGTGCGGTGGTAGGTAATGGCAAAGCGGTGCACCTCGTCGCGGATTTCCATCAGCAAATTGAGTGCCGGGTCCCCAATGGGCAGTTTGATGCTTTCCGCGGCGCCGGGCAGGTAAATGCCTTCGTTGGTTTCGGCCAGGGCAATAAACGGAATGTACAGCCCCGCGCGGTCAAAGGCGTTCATTGCGGCGGTGATTTGGCTTTTGCCTCCGTCCAATAAAATCAAATCCGGTATTTGGGACGGATCCCGCTTGAGCTGGCGCAGCCGACGGTAGACGCTTTCTTCCATCATCGTAAAATCGCTTCCGCCCCGCTCGGGCAGTTTGGAGCGGATTTTAAAGCGGCGGTAGTGCTCGTGATTTTTCTCGCCGTTAATATAACACACCATACAGCCCACGGCCTCGCGCCCGAACAGGTGGGAGTTATCAAACGCTTCTATATGGGCGGGCAGGCGGCGGCTGCCAATCACCTGGGCCAGGCGTTTTAATTTGTCGGTATTTTGCATGGCGGTGGTGATTTTATCGTCTTTAAACCGCCCGACCACCACCCGCTCGCGCATATGGTCCAGCGCATACAGAAAATTGCGGTACACGGCGGCTTTTTCGTATTCCATTTTTTCGGCGTGCCGGTGCATCAGCGCGGTGATGCGCTCGGTAATGTT
>CALUZE010000121.1 GCA_944325235.1 uncultured Elusimicrobiales bacterium
GGGCACGCCGCCGTGGAGGTCGCCACTTCCACCCCGGGGGGAAAGGATACGTTCATCCGCACCCAATAATTCCAAAAAATCGGAAATCCCACCAACAAATCGCCTTTTTGCAGCAAATGTTCCCAATCCTGCGTAGGAAGGGGCGGCAGCTGCAGCACCGGTACTTTTAACGTGTGCGGCAAGGCAACGGTGAACGAAAACCCATACAAATGGCACGCCGGCACCAACGCCACCACCCGACGGACGTTTTTAAACAGCTGGGCCAGCCCGCGGGATTCTTCGGCAAGCATGTCCAGCGTATGCACGCACGGCTTGGGGTCGCCGGTGGTGCCGGAAGTAAAAAACGTCAGCCGGCGGTTTTGCACCCAGGCGGCAAAGGCATAATCCGCCATTAAATCCAGCGAGGAAAATTCCCGCTTTTCGTACCCGAACAAGTCGGCCGCTTTTTGCATAGCGGTTTCCAGCACTTCCCGCGGCATACGGGTGAACAAATCTTCTTCCTGGCCGGGCTCCAGCACGGCCAGCACGTCCAAGCGGCAACGGGCCGCTTCGGTGCGAAGCACGTCCGCAATCATCCGTTTTACATCCTGTTGGCTTAGCATATGTTTCCTGTGTTTTACACGTCCGCCGCCTTCCTTGCGTGCAATAGAGCGTTCACCTGTTTTTTGGGCCGCGGGCATTTGTAAACTTAAGTGAAATAAAATAAAATTATATTATACAAGCGTATCAAAAACAATACGCCGGGGGCAAGCGAAACTTTGCCGCTTTGCAGGCGTATTGCCGCTTTTACGGCCCGGCCCAACCGCCGCCGAACAAACCCTTTTTAAACGGCTTGTTCCCGCCGTAGCCGCCCCGCAAGGAACGGCCGATGATTTTTATCCGCGCGGACGCACAAGCTGCCGGCTGTACGCCCCGCTACATTAATATATGAAGATACACGCACCGCATATTGCATATAAATGGCTGATTTTTTCCGTCACGGCGATTGGGGTTTTTATGTCCACGCTGGACGGCGGTATCGTCAACATTGCGCTGCCCGTGATGGCGCGCGATTTAAACGCCGGGCTGGAACGCATCCAATGGGTGGTCAGCGTCTACCTGCTGACGACCACCTGCTTCCTGCCGGTATTTGGCAAACTGTCCGATATGTACAGCCGCAAATACCTGTATTTGACGGGCTTTTTGCTGTTTGGTTTGGGGTCGCTGTTTGCGGCGTTTTCGCAAAGTTTGAGCTGGATGATTTTCTCGCGCGTGGTGCAGGGGTTAGGCGCCAGCGCGATGATTTCCAACTGCCAGGCCATTATTGCCAAAGCCTTCCGCGGCAAGGACCGCGGCCGCGCCCTGGGCGGCATCGGGGCGATGGTAGCCATCGGCTTTTTGGCGGGGCCTGCCGTGGGCGGATTGTTAATCCAACACTGGGGCTGGCAATCGGTATTTTGGATTAACGTGCCCATCAGCGCCTTGGGGATTTGGCGCGGGATACAAATCATTCCGCTGTTTAAAGCCCAACAACGCGTGAAAATGGACGTGCTGGGTGCGATTTCTTTTATTTTGTTTTGTTTCTGCTTTTTGTATGGCTTAGACGAAGGGGAAAGCCAGCACTGGACGTCTTTTTTAATCATCGGCTCGTTTGTGATGTCCATTTTGTTCTTTATCATCTTTTATATGCGCGAGCGCACGTCCAAAAATCCGTTCATCGGCCTTTCGCTGTTTAAAATCCAGGCCATTTCGTACGGGTGTATCGTATCGCTCCTGGGGTTTATTGCGCTGAACTGCAACAACATTTTGTTCCCATTCTATATGTCCGACATTCTGCACCTGGACCCGATGCACATGAGCCTGCTGATGATGCCGTTCCCGGTGGCGCTGGCGATTGCTTCGCCGGTGTCCGGCTGGCTGTCCGAGCGGTATTCCGCCCGGTTGATTACGACGGTGGGCTTTGGGTTTTTGATTATCGGCGCGTCTATGTTTGTAGGCATCGGCACGCACCCTTCCGTGTGGTACATCGTAACGGCCCAACTGATTATGGGCTGCGGCTCGGGCACGTTCCAGGCGCCTAACAACAATACTATTATCGGCGGCGCCCCGCAGGACCGGCTGGGCATGGTGGTCAGCTTAAGCGCGCTGGCGCGCAATATGGGGGCGGTGATGGGGATTGCCCTGTCGGTACTCATTTTCTCGGCGGTGCGGCGCCACTACACGGCCGCCGGACAGGACAGCGTAACTTCCTTTATGTACGCGTATCAGGCGGCGATGGTGTTCTGCATTATTATGTCGCTGGCGGCGGGGTACTTCTCGGCCGCGCGCGAAAAACGCAAAAAACGCAAGAAACAGCCCACCGGCTTTTATGAAACAACGACTGCTTAATCTACCCTATAAGTGGCTGATTTTTACCGTCACGGCCACGGGCACCTTTATGGGCAATTTGGACGGGGGCATCGTAAACATTGCCCTGCCGTCCATTGCCGAACAATTCCACGCCGATATTGAAAGCATTCAGGCGGTCGTAAGCGTCTATCTGCTGACGATTACGTGCTTTTTGCCCGTATTTGGCAAACTGTCCGATATGTACAGCCGCAAAAAGCTGTACTTGGGCGGTTTTTTTATGTTTGGAGTGGGCAGTGTGATGTGCTCGCTGGCGACGTCGCTGCCAATGCTGATTATCGCCCGTGCGGTGCAGGGGCTCAGTTCGTCTGCCATGATGGCCAACTCGCAGGCGATTATCGCCAAAGCCTTCACCGGCAAGGACCGCGGCCGCGCCCTGGGCGGCATTGGGGCCGTGGTGGCCTTGGGCTCGCTGGCGGGCCCGGCGGTGGGGGGATTTTTAATCCAGCACTTCGGCTGGCAGAGCGTGTTTTGGGTAAACGTACCCGTGTGCATCATCGGCATTTGGCGCGGTATGCAAATTATTCCGCGGTTTAACCCCAAGTGCAAAATGCGTATGGACGTGTGGGGAGCCGTCTGTTTTATCGTGGCCAGTTTTGCGTTTCTGTTTGCCTTGAACCAAGGCCCGGCCAAACACTGGACCTCGCCCCTTATTTTAAGCGGATTTGCGGTAGCCGTCATCTTTTTTGGCTTGTTTTACTACCGTGAACGCGTGTCCAAAACGCCGTTTATCGGCCTGTCCATCTTCAAAATCCCGGCCATTTCGTACGGATACGCCGTAGCCGTGCTGGGATTTATGGCCATTTTTACCAATTCGGTGTTGTTCCCGTTTTACGCTACGGACATTTTGCACATTGACCCGGTACGCACCGGGCTGCTCATGCTGCCGTTCCCGGTGGCGCTGGCGATTGCCTCGCCTGTCAGCGGGCTGCTGTCCGAAAAGTACCCCGCCCGGCTGATTACCACCATCGGCCTGGGCATGACGGTGACGGGACTGGTGATGTTTTCGCTGATGGATGAAACGACGTCGTTTTTCTACATTGCGCTGGCGCAGCTGATTGCCGGTTGCGGCTCGGGCACGTTCCAGGTGCCCAACAACAACACCGTCATCAGCGCGGCCCCGCGCAACAAGGTGGGCATTGTGTCCAGCGTAAACGCCCTGGCCCGCAACGCCGGGATGATTATGGGGATTGCGTTTTCCGTGGCCGTTTACGCGCTGGTGCAAAACCACCTGGCGGCCGGCGGCGCCACGGTGCAGGACGCCTTTTTGGGCGGATACCGTGCAGCCATGCTGTTTGGCGCGGCGGTGGCGGTAGTAGGGGGGATTTTATCGGTCCGGCGGGACTAAACGCCCTTTTTTAATCCGATGGTTCACGCGCGAAGATTTACGCTTCGCGCGTTTTTTATCAAACGGGCAAAAAAGAACCCCGCCCGAAAGGGGCGGGGCGGATGCAGTTTTAATGCGGAAAATTAATAATTTTCCGGGTGAATCATAAAGTAAGCCTGCGGGTGAGCGCACACGGGGCACACTTCGGGGGCTTTTTCGCCGATGTGAATGTGGCCGCAGTTGGCGCA
>CALUZE010000122.1 GCA_944325235.1 uncultured Elusimicrobiales bacterium
TCATCGCGTTGATGTCGTTGCCGTTGACGGGGCCGAAATAGCGGAAGCCCATTTCTTCAAACAGGGTGCCCGGGAACAGAATGGAGCGCGCACGCTTGGCCAGTTTGGCGGCGTTGTTGCCGAACTCGTCAAAGCGTTTTAAAAAGTTGGAGGCTTTTTCTTCGGCCAGTTGGACGTATTTGGTCGTGAGCAGTTTGGTAAGCGCCCGGCCCAGCGCGCCGACGCGTTGGGAAATGAACATCTGGTTATCGTTTAAAATCACCAGTAAATCCGTGCGCAACAGGCCCGCGTTTTGCATGGCTTCGTAGGCCATACCTCCGGTCAGACAGCCGTCACCCACGACGGCGATGACTTTGGATTTTTCTTTCTTTTGGTCGCGCGCAATGGCCATGCCCAGCGCGGCCGAAATAGCCGTGGACGCGTGCCCCACGCCAAACGTATCGTACGGGCTTTCACACCGTTTGGGAAATCCGCTCAGCCCGTGGTGGGTGCGGATGGTGCCAAATTCTTTCTGGCGGCCCGTAAGCAGTTTGTGCGCGTAGGCTTGGTGCCCGGTATCAAAGACGATTTTGTCTTCTGGCGTGTTGAACACGTAGTGCAAGGCGGTGATAATTTCCACCGCGCCCAGGCTGGAGCCCAAATGCCCGCCGTTCTTGCTGGCGGTTTCTATAATAACGGAGCGTAATTCCTCACACAGGGTGGGGAGGAGCTCCTTTTTGATTAGACGTAAATCCTTTGGGCTTTGAATACTGGGAAGCACTTTCATAGACAATCCTTCTTAATAAGTTCTGGTTTTGAAAAACTCGGCCATATCGTACAGCGGGCGCAGGTTTTTCTTCTTGACGTTTTTGAGCGCGTCCAACGCTTTTTGCGCATTGGCAATCAGCAGTTGGGCGTGTTTGCGGCTGCCTTCCAGCCCGAACAGGCTGACGAAGGTGAGTTTGCCGTTTTCCTGGTCGCTGTTGGATTTGCCCAGCTGTTTGGCCGTGGCGGTAACGTCCAAAATGTCGTCCACAATTTGGAACACCAGGCCAATGCAGTTGGCGTATTTTTTAATCAGCGTTAAATCTTTGCCTTTGGCTCCGGCCAGGAGGGCGCCCGCTTCCACACTGCCGCGGATCAGCGCGCCGGTTTTGTTGGCGTGGATGTAGCGCAAAATGGTTTCGGGCGTGGTTTCTTTGACGGATGCCGGGAGCATAAAATAGTGCAGCGTTTTGTCGGCCAACGGTTTGGACGTTTGGCGCAGTTTGTCGGCGCGGAGGCTGTGGGCGTCGCTTCTGCCCATGCCTTCGGCGTATACGTCGGCCACTTGGCCGCCCACCATGCCGCTGGCGCCGGCGCAGTTGGCAAAATGCAAGAGCGCGTTTAACGTGTTTTCCGGCCCGATGGCTTTTACTTTGCCGTTTTGGGCAAATACTTCAAACACGTAGGTTAGCAGCGCGTCGCCTGCCAAGAGGGCCAAGTCCTCGCCAAAAACTTTGTGGTTGGTGGGTTTGCCGCGGCGCAGAGAATCGTTATCCATGCAGGGCAAATCGTCGTGAATCAGGGAATAGGTATGCAGCATTTCTACGGCGCAGGCGGCGGGCATAACGTCCGTCGCTTTTTTGCCGAAGGCTTCCGCCGTGGCCATCAGCAGGATGGGGCGCACGCGTTTGCCGCCGGCTTGGAGCGAATAGTCCATAGCGTCGGTGAGAATTTTGGGAGCATTTTCAATTTTGGAAATGTACTTAGACAGATTCTTTTCAACCAGTTTGGCGCGTTCTTTCATATAGACGTCAAATGTGTTCATATAAGGTATCCTCGTTTGTACAGGCTTTCCTTTATTATACCTTATTGGGGGGCATAAAAAAGGCCCCGCCGTTCGGCGGGGCTTGACATTAACGATTGTTTTTTATGAGTTGCATCACGCGGTCGGAAGTGGCGGCTTTTTGTTTTATAATGGGGTCCCAGTAGTTAACCCATTCCCCGTAAAGGCTAAATTGGTTAATCCACTTTTTCCACAATATGTTCGCCTGGGAAAAGTCAGCTTCTTCGTCGGGATAATATTGGGTGATAAATTGGCGGATATCCTTATTGGTCCAACCCCAAGAGCGCAGCAGATTGCTGCCGGGAGAATTCAGTTTTTCCTGCAGCGCATAGGCACTATTGACGGTGGAGGCATCCAATTGCAAAATTTTGGATACAGTCTGGCTGGTGAAAGGGAATTTCTCTTGGCCGTGGGCCCAGGCAAGAATTTTGCTGTAGTATTTTGCAATTTGCGCGTCATCAGAAGCGATGGTTTGGATGATGTTCCGGGTTCCGACGGTATAGCGGAACACCTTTAAGCCAAAGGGCGAAACCCCGGTATAGACGTCAAACAAAAAGGGCGCGACTTCATGCAGAGGCGAAAACGTAGAAGACTGCAGTTTAGGCGTTTTTTGAGTAAAAGCGGATTTAAATTTCTGCCATTCTTTCAAAGAATGCTCCATGCGCACTTCTCTTTGCAGCAAATCCTTGCGTACGCTGTCTGCGGAAATTTGTTGCATGACACCGGAGTCTCGTTTCGTTTCTTTATACGGTCCGGTCTGCACAATTTCCATGGAATCAATTAATTTAGACCAGAAATTAGTAATGGCAGGCACCAGTCCATAGTCTTTGTGATACAAGCGAAAGGAAGCCGCATCCAATAAGGGATATACTTCCATTTGGTGCTTGACGACCCGTTCGGTAAAAAGATCGTCCACCTTAGCAACGGGTTTCAAAGCCTCCGTGCGCAATTTGCGGGGGGAAAGTTTGGGTTTAATAAGCCCCTCGGGTTTAATAAACCCCTTAGTTATAGGGGTTTTAACGGAATTTTCCGTCACTGCTTTGAGAATCTTTGACAAACCTCTCTTTTGGGCAAAAGAGGGGGACGCAAACAAAATGCTAAACATCAATATCAGGTAAATGTATTTGTGATACATTATAAGACTCCTCGGTTTAGTATATACACATATTGTAAATCCTTCATTTTGCCGCTACAAGGGTCCTAAGACCTATATGAATAAGACTAAAAGACCCAGAGCACAGGATAGGCCGGGCCTAGAAACGAAAAGCTAAACGGTTTTTATATATAATTTTACTATGGTTAAATTAAATCGGCCGCATATTGGCATTTTTGGAAAGATGAACGTGGGCAAAAGCTCGCTGATTAACGCCTTGACGGGGCAGGATGTCTCCGTGGTGGCGGACCAGCCGGGCACCACGACGGACCCCGTCAAAAAAATTATTGAAATTTTAGGCGTGGGCCCCGTAACGGTGTTGGATACCCCCGGCATTGACGATACTTCCGCCTTGGGCGCCCACCATGCCGCTGGCGCCGGCGCAGTTGGCAAAATGCAAGAGCGCGTTTAACGTGTTTTCCGGCCCGATGGCTTTTACTTTGCCGTTTTGGGCAAATACTTCAAACACGTAGGTTAGCAGCGCGTCGCCTGCCAAGAGGGCCAAGTCCTCGCCAAAAACTTTGTGGTTGGTGGGTTTGCCGCGGCGCAGAGAATCGTTATCCATGCAGGGCAAATCGTCGTGAATCAGGGAATAGGTATGCAGCATTTCTACGGCGCAGGCGGCGGGCATAACGTCCGTCGCTTTTTTGCCGAAGGCTTCCGCCGTGGCCATCAGCAGGATGGGGCGCACGCGTTTGCCGCCGGCCTGGAGAGAATAATCCATGGCGTCGGTCAAAATTTTCGGCGAATTTTTGATTTTTCCGATATATTTGGAAAGATTTTTTTCCACTAATTTCGCACGGTCTTTTAGGTAAGCGTCAAATTTGTTCATACAGGTTTTGTTATCCTCGTTAAATACGGCATGGTGATACTCCCTTTTATTATACCTTATTGGCGGGGAGACTGGACGTTGGTTCCGTTTATTTGAAAGGAGCTTGACCCGTTTTTTTTTTTGATAACATGGGGATAATTCCAGGTTTGGCGGCTTT
>CALUZE010000123.1 GCA_944325235.1 uncultured Elusimicrobiales bacterium
TCCCAACTGTACTCTTTCAAGCAATCGGAAAGGATGGTACTGCTATAACAATTTTTTTCTGGAAATAAACTATGGCGGTTATTCAAATTCCATTCGCTGGTGCCCCGGGTGGGGGGATAGCGGTTGTACAGACCCTGAAACGGGCGCTGGCAGAGGCGTAATGCGTTTTGATATGATGCACCGGCATCAGACGAGCCCGGCTAACGCGGCCTTGGCGGGAACGACGGGCTGCAACAATAACGGTTGGCAATGCAAAGAAGTGCTGAAAGTTTTAAATCCGTCCTAACGGCAGAGATGAATTTGCCCATAAAAAGCCCGGCCAAACGACCGGGCTTTTTGCTTTTGGATGTTTATTCTTCGTCAATCTTCAGCATCGCCACAAACGCTTCCTGCGGAATGTTCAAACTGCCAATGGCTTTCATGCGTTTTTTGCCTTCTTTTTGTTTTTCCAGCAATTTGCGCTTGCGGGTAATATCGCCGCCGTAGCACTTGGCAATCACGTCTTTGCGGTAGGCGGGAATCGTTTCGCGCGCGATGACTTTTCCGTTCACCGCGGCCTGTACGGCTACTTCAAACTGTTGGCGTCCGATGAGTTCTTTGAGCTTGGCGCACAAGGCGCGCCCCATCGTTTGGGCTTTGTCTTTATGCACCACCACAGACAGCGCATCCACCGGCGTTCCGTGCAGTAAAATTTCCATCAGCACCACGTCCGAACTTCTAAAGCCGGCCACTTCATAGTCAAACGACGCATACCCCTTGGAAACGGATTTTAATTTGTTGTAGAAATCAATCACCATTTCGCCCATGGGCATTTCGTACTTGATGATGACGCGCTGATTGGACAGGTGGTCCAGGCTCATAAACGTGCCGCGTTTTTCTTTCAAAAGGGTCATCACGCCGTCCATAAATTCCACCGGGGTGACAATCGTGATGTGGATGACGGGCTCTTTGATGTCTATAATATCGCCGTGGGGCGGAAAGTTGGCCGGGTTATCAATAATTTTATACCCGGGGTCGTCCGGCGCGTCGGGCAGAGCGGCCAGTTCCTGCGGGTGGGACTTGCGCGGCGTAAACTTGACGTGATACACCACGTTGGGGCTGGTGGCAATCAGCGAGAGGTTAAATTCGCGCTCCAGGCGCTCTTTTACAATTTCAATATGCAAAATGCCCATAAACCCCAAGCGGAACCCAAAGCCCAGCGCTTTGGACGTTTCGCTCTGGTAGTGGAAGGACGAGTCGGACAAATTTAATTTTTCCAATGCTTTGCGCAAGAGCGGGAAATCGGTCGTCTCCACCGGGAAGATGCTGGCAAACACCACGGGCTTGGCCTCGGCGTAGCCGGGCAGCGCGTGTTCGGCCGGGCGTTCGGCCAGGGTGACGGTATCGCCCACTTTCACCTGGTGGATGTCCTTAATGCCGGCCACCAGATAGCCTACTTCGCCGGCGGAAAGAGAATCCGCCTTGTGCAGGTGGCGCGGCGTCATAAAGCCGACTTCTTCCGTCTTATACGTGGTGCCGGAGGACATAAACTGAATGACCTGCCCCGGCTTAATGCTGCCGTCCACCAGGCGGATGTACATAATCACGCCGCGGAACGGGTCATAATACGAGTCAAAAATCAGGGCACGCAGGGGGGCGTTCGGGTCGCCTTGCGGGGCGGGAATATCGGTAATGATGCGGTCCAGCAAATGTTCAATGCCCATACCGGTTTTGGCGCTGACGCGTTCGGCCTCAATGGGTTCTTTTAAAATATCCCACAGCTGTTCTTCGGCCGCGTCCGCATCCGCCTGCGACAAGTCCACCTTGTTCATCACCGGGATAATTTTAAGCCCCAGGCTTTGGGCCAGGTGCGCGTGGGCCACGGTTTGGGCTTCCACCCCTTGCGAGGCGTCTACCAGCAGCAGCACGCCTTCGCACGCACGCAGCGAACGGGCCACTTCATACGAAAAATCCACGTGGCCGGGCGTGTCAATTAAGTTTAAAATATAGTCTTTGTATTGGATGCGCACGGCTTTGGCTTTGATGGTAATGCCGCGTTCGCGCTCCAGGTCCATTCCGTCCAATAACTGCGCTTGCATTTTGCGCTTGGGGACGGTGCCGGTGTCTTCCAAAATACGGTCGGATAGGGTGGTTTTGCCGTGGTCAATGTGGGCTACAATAGAAAAATTACGAATCTTCATTTTTGTCGTTCTGCTCAATTAAGTTTCTAATTTCTTCCGAACTGCTCATCAGCAAGGCCGCCTGGGCCAGGTCGGAACAGGTTTCAAAATTCAAGCTGCGGATGTTGTTCTTCACGCGCAGGTACATCCGCGGCGTGACGGACAGGGCGTCTATCCCCCAGCCCAGCAGGAGCGGCAGCATCTTGCTGTCGGAAGCGATTTCCCCGCAGATGCTTACTTTCTTGCCGCGTTTGTGGGCGGTTTGGATGATTTGGTTGATGGTGCGGCCGACTGCCGGGTGGCAGGGGTCGTACATATGGGCCACTTCCTGGTTGACGCGGTCCACCGCTATTAAATATTGTATCAAGTCATTGGTGCCGATGGAAATAAAATCCAGCAAATGAATCATGCCGTCCAGCGCGATAGCCGCCGCCGGCACTTCAATCATGGCGCCCAGGGCCACGCGGTTGACGGGCTTTTTGCCTTCGGCTTCTATTTCCTTTAAGGCTTGGTCGTACGCGGCACGCACGTGGCGTACTTCTTCCACCGAGGACACCATCGGAATCATAATTTTTACTTGCGCCGGCACTTCGCACGCCATGCGAATAATGGCCCGCAGCTGCGTGTGCAGCAGTTCCGGATTTTTTAAAAACAACCGGATTCCGCGGCAGCCCATAAAGGGGTTGGCGTCCTGGTCAAATTCGTCCAGCGGAAAATCGGGCAGTTTGTCGGCCCCCAAATCCGCCAGGCGGATGGTCACCGGGCGCATATCAAACCGTTTGGCCACAGACAAATACATTTGGTATTGTTCTTCTTCCGTGGGCGGAGTGGGGGTGTTCATATACAAAAATTCGGTGCGCAAGAGGCCCAAGCCGTCGGTAATCAGGCGTTTGTTTTCTTTGTTGTCGGTGCGCGGGTCGTAATTCACCATCAATTTAATGGCGTGGCCGTCCTCGGTGATGACGGGCAGGTGGTTGATGGTTTTTAAAAGGGCTTCGGTTTTTTTCAGCTCGCGCTGGATTTTGCGGTAGTTGGCCAGGGTATATTTGTCCGGGTTGATGACCAGCAAGCCGTTTTCCCCGTCAATAATCAGCGTATCGCCGGTTTGCACGTCTTTGGACGCGGTGGACAGGCCGACCACGGCCGGAATGTTTAAGCTTTGCGCCAGCAAAGCCGTGTGGCTGGTTTTGCCGCCCACGTCCGTGCAAAAGCCGATGACTTGGTTTTCCTGCAGGTTAATCGTGTCGGACGGGTACAAATTGTGCGCCACCAAGACGGACGGTTTGGTAATAGAGGCCAAAAATTCTTTTTTGCCGCCTTCCAGATTGTTCACCAGGCGCTTGCCGACGTCAAAAATATCGTTGCGGCGTTCCTTAAAAAACGGGTCTTCTATTTTGTCAAAGCTGGCTGCCAGTTCCTGGAGCGTAAGGAAAATGGCCGCTTGGGCGGACAGGTGTTCTACGCGGATTTTTTTGGAAACGGAATCTTTTAAGGAAGGGTCCTGCAAAATCAGCTTGTGGGTGGACATCAGGTTGGCGTATTCGGCCCCCAGCGTGGTGAGCACTTTTTGTTCGCAAGCGTCCAGCTCCGTCAGCGTTTTTTGCATGGCGGTGCGGATTTTTTGCAATTCGTTTTTCACCTCGCCCGGTTCAATGTATTGCCGGGTAACGGCAAAATTATCGCCCGGCAAAAGCACCGCCGGCCCGATGGCTACCCCGGGGCTGGCTGCGGCGCCTTTTAACACCAACATAC
>CALUZE010000124.1 GCA_944325235.1 uncultured Elusimicrobiales bacterium
AGCCGCTTTGACCCGGCCACCTTTGCGGAACACCCGGAAATGGAAGCCTACTTCGTCAAGGACGAAGCCCTCAAACAAATCGCCACGAACAAGTATGACTTTATCGTCATCAACTTTGCCAACTGCGATATGGTGGGCCACACGGGCAATTTCAACTCCGTAGTAAAAGCCGTAGAAGTGGTGGACGAATGCACCGGCCTGGTGACCGAAGCCGCCTTGGCGGCGGGTTACACGGTGTTCATCACCGCCGACCACGGCAACGCCGAAGAAATGTGGGACGACAAAATCAATATGCCCAAAACCGCGCACACCACCAACCTGGTGGACTTTGTGTACGTCAGCAAAGACCACAAAAACGCCAAGATGGCCGCTACTGGCAACCTGGGCGATATTGCGGTGACGGTTTTGGATGTGATGGGGCTTAAAAAACCGGCCGAAATGACGGCCAAGAGCCTGATCGCGGAAAAATAACGTTTCAACTAAAGCAACGTGCGGGGGCAAACTTCGGTTTGCCCCCGTTTTTGCGTATAGGCTAAAAAGTAACAGCCAGATGAGCACGTTGCACGAAGTCGGCAGTTCTGCGCTTGGTTGGCTTAAGCAACTTGGTAGCAAGGCGCAGACCTTGGCCTTGTTTTATTTTTTTTTTTTGATACACTACTCCTGCTGTATTTTGGTCTGTGCCTTATAGATAGAGCGTCGGGCTTATAAATCCGCGTTTTAAGGGAGCTTTTATGAAAAAGGGTTTTACTTTGATAGAACTGCTGGTTGTCGTTTTGATTATTGGGATTTTGGCGGCTATTGCGTTGCCACAGTATCAAAAAGCGGTAAACAAAAGCCGCTTTGCGGGTGTTTTGCAGCGGCTGCGTCCGCTAATGGACGCACAGGAGAGGTATTATTTAGCCAACGGGGAATATGCGTTGCAGAATTCACCGTTGGATATAGATGTTTTTAGCGACTGTGTACGGGTGCAGTCTTATGATTCGTTGGGATATTACTGCCCCTATGCCAATATAGACGCCAATAATCAGAGTCAAGGTAAAATTTTGGTCCATTTTTGCCCGGCTTCTAATGGGAAAAACCAAGATCAGTGTGTCCAAGAACGCTATGTCACTTTAACGATTGGCTACCAAAATTCGGTTCAACACCCCTCCCGCCGCGATTGCGGTGTGATAAAGGCGGGGTCTCAGTACTTGTGTGAGCAATTTAAGCAGAGTTTGTAAACCGGTCTGCTAATCAGTTTTTGCGTGCGGCGGCGTGAAAAAGTACAATAAAACTATGGAAAGTTTTGTAAAAGTAAAAGTGCACGCGGGCGAAAAGAAAAATCGCCTGGAGCAAAAAGGTCCGGATTCTTACGAGATCTGGGTTAAAGCGCCGGCCGAGCAAGGCCGCGCCAATGAGGCCGTGCGCACGCTGCTGGCGCAGCACCTGGGCGTGGCGGAAAATAAACTTTCCTTAATTAAAGGGGCTACGAGCCCGGCTAAGATTTTTTTAAAACGCTGACAGTACCCCACAGGAGCACCTTATGCAGATAAAAAAACGATTGGCTGTATTTTGGGCAGCAGCGAGCGCCTTGGCTGTAAGTGTGCTGTTCAGCCCGCTAAATGCGGCTGCCTTGCCGGGTGCTCCGGCGGACAAACAAGCCTTTTTAGTGGGCGGTTCTTGTGATGAAGGTAGAAATAATTTTACGGGTGAATTTAACGCTTGGAATGATTTCCTGTCCTCTAAAAAGTGGCAAGTGCACGGCTTTATAGACGAAGCCAAAAAAACCGAAGTGGCTGATGTAAAACCCTTTGTTTGGAAAGATTTTTTGGCTGCGCTTAAGCAAGTTGGCAACGGGCCGGTGAAACAAGTGCTCATTGTAATTTCAACGCACGGAAACAACGAGAACGGAATGCACGGCGTTTGTGACCAAAGTGGGCACTATCACAACATTCGGGATTTGAATCCCATCTTACAGCAATTAAAGGCACACGCTGTCCAAACGGCCGTTATTGACGGGTCTTGTTATTCCGGCTTTTCGGTTTCCGCAATAGGGGATAACGCTTCCTGTGTGATGAGCATGGCCGGGAAACATGTCGGAAGCGGCTACATCACTGAGCCGGTTGCCAAAGGCTTGCGCACCATGCCCACCCTTGCCAAAAAGGCTTCTGTGGAAGATGTGTGGTTTAGCGTGTTAAACCATTCTGTCAAACAGTTGGCGCATGTGCCGCTTATTACCGGAATGCCTAATATCGTGCATTGGGTTCCCACTCCCGGGGCGTTGGCCAGACGTCTTTTCCCCAACATAAAGGACTTCCCCACGGAAAGCATTTCCAGCCGATGGGAACAAATGAGCGTGACCATTGCAGAATTGGAATCCGGGCGGCAGTTCTTTGCCAAAAATGCGGCATGGTTTGAGCGGGTGTTTTCCCCGCAGGCGTTGGAAGGAATTTCCGCCTATTTGAAAGACGGCCGCTTTATGGCCATCAGTTCACCGGCGGCCAGCGTGTTCTATCTGCAGGCGCACCCTAAGAGAAAAGACCGCCCTTGTGCCAATTTCTATTTTTAGGGTGTTCGGAAAGCGCGCGTAAAAGCCAGATAAAATCCCCGTTTGGGCGCTAATTTTGTTATAATATCCATAGGGTAAGGATGGCCCCGGCCACAGGTGACTACGGCCGAAGACATCCGCAAAAACTCTCCGGGTAGCAATGCCCGCGGGGGCTTTTTGGCCCTGCAAAACGCAATAAAAAAGAATAATTGGTATATGAGAACTTACGAAAGCGTAATCATTGTTAAACCCCAACTCTCCGACGGAGAAGTGGGCGAATTCGTGACCAAGGCCAAAGACCTGATCGCGAAAAACGGTGGAGAAGTCGTCAGCGAAGAAAAACTGGGCAGAAGAAAATTCACCCACGAAGTAAACCACGTTCGCGACGGTTTTTACCTCTACCTTAAGTTCAAAGCCGAACCCAAATTCATCAAAGTATTTGAAGAAGCTTTGAAACTTAACGAAAAAGTGCTTCGCTCCATGATGATGAACGCCGTGGAAGTGAAAGTAAAACCGGCTCCTGCCGTTGCAAAATAAGGTCGCTATGACAGCACAAATCAGATTACCGGAACAAAACCTTGTACTTCTGGTCGGACGGTTAACACGTGACCCTAACGTGTCTTTCACGCAGAAAGGTCAGGCAGTGTGCCGTTGTGACATTGCGGTAAACCGCAGATATTTGGATACGAACACGAACGAGTGGAAGGACGACACGGTGTTTGTTCCCATAGTGGTTTGGGGTGCTGCCGCCGAGCGGTGTAAAGACCGGGTGAAAAAAGGGACCCCCATTTTTGTGGAAGGCCGCCTCACCAGCAGCGAATACACCGACAAAAATACCGGACAGACCCGCAAATCCATGCAGGTAACCGCCCGGAGAATCCAAATACTGGAATCCGGCGCCGCGGCTTCGTACACTCAGGACGCTGCCCCGGCCGCCAAGGACGACGTTCCCACCACGGATGTGATGGAAGACGACGTGCCTTTTTAACAGGAACCTAAGAGAGAAAACAAATGGCTGAAGAAATTAAAAACACGCAAGCCCCCGCTGCGGCCCCGGCCGCCAGCACGAACGCCCGCCCCGAAAGACCGGCGCGTCCGTTTATGGGCAAAAAGCGCTTTGAAAGCAGAAGAAAAGTCTGCAAAGTCTGCGCTGAAAAAATTGAAAATGTAGACTATAAGAACTTCCAGTTCGTAAAGTCTTTCACGATGGAAAGCGGCAAAATCCTTTCCAGAAGAATCACCGGCACCTGCGCCAAACACCAGCGCCAAATCACCAAAGCGATCAAACGCGACCGCAACTTGGCGATTTTGCCGTACTCGTTGCCCAAGAAATAAGCCGGAGGACCTGGAAATGAAAGTTATTTTGAAACAGAATGT
>CALUZE010000125.1 GCA_944325235.1 uncultured Elusimicrobiales bacterium
AAACTTTCCGAACGGCGCATTTTCCCGGCGGTGGACATCAACCGCAGCTCCACCCGCAAGGAAAACCTCCTGCTGAGCGAAGACGAACTGAACAAAGTCTGGATTATGCGCAAAGTGCTGGCGCCGTTAAGCTCGGTGGACGCGATGACGCTCTTACTGGAAAAACTTTCTTCCACCAAGTCCAACAAGGACTTCTTTAAACAAATGGAAGTAAACGCCTTCTAGCTAGGCGGGGGGAAAGAAAACGCTTTCCCAAAGGCTGAAATATATGGTAAAATAAACTATAAGATTTTCAAAGGAAGACTAAAATGAAAGAAAAAATACACCCTACTTACGAATTCGTAGAAGCCGTCTGCGCGTGCGGTAATAAATTTATGACCCGCTCCACGGCCAAATCTTTAAAGCTCGACATTTGCTCCGCTTGCCACCCCTTCTTCACCGGCAAACAAAAATTACTGGACACCGAAGGTATGGTGGAAAAATTCAACAAACGCTTTGCTAAGACCGAAGGCAAAACCATGGTCCGCAAACCGAAAACCGAAGTAAAAGCCAAGGCTAAATTGGCCAAAAAACCGGCTGTCGCCAAGAAAGCGGCGGTCAAAAAACCGGCCAAAAAAGCCGCAGCCAAAAAGACCGAAGCCGAAGCCAAATAGCGGCCGTTTTACCAAAGAGCAGACTGTCCGAAAGGGGGTCTGCTCTTTTTCTTTGTAAGCAAAAAAGCAGTAAGGATGTTTTATGGACACTTCTAAATACGTAGCCGAATACAAACAATTGGAAGAGGAACTATCTTCCGGCAATTTATCCAGCCAGGACTTGGCCGTAAAAGCCAAACGCCACGCGTTTTTAAAACCGATTATTGATAAAGAATTGGAAATCAACGCCACGGAAAAAGCCATCGCCGACGACCGCGCGATGATTGAAGCGGGCGAAGATAAAGAGCTGGTCAAAATGGCGGCGGATGAACTGGCCGAGCTGGAAGCTAAACTGCCCCAGCTGCAAAAAGAGCTGCGTATTTTGGTCATTCCGCCGGACCCGAACGATTCCAAAAACATCTACCTGGAAATCCGCCCCGGCGCCGGGGGGGACGAAGCCGCTCTGTTTGCGGCGGAACTTTTGCGCGTGTACCAGCATTTTGCACAAACCAAAGGTTGGAGCACCGAAATTTTGGAATATACGCCCACCGGCCTAAAAGGCTGCAAATACGTCAGTATGTTTATCAAGGGCGACGGCGCCTACTCGTGGCTGCGCAACGAAGCGGGCACGCACCGCGTGCAGCGCGTGCCGGACACGGAAACCGCCGGCCGCGTGCATACGTCCACCGTTACCGTGGCCATTATGCCGGAAGCCGAAGAAATTGACATTGAAATCCGTCCCGAGGATTTGGAAATGGAAACCTGCCGTTCCGGCGGGGCGGGCGGCCAGAACGTGAACAAGGTGGAAACGGCCGTGCGCATCATCCACAAACCGACGGGCATTGTGGTGTCCTGCCGCGAAGAACGCCACCAGGGCAAAAACCGCGAAAAAGCCATGGCCATGCTGCGCGCCAAACTCTACCAGATAGAAGAAGAAAAGCGCAATAAAGAAATTTATGACGAACGCAAAGCCCAGGTGGGCACGGGGGACCGCTCGGAAAAAATCCGCACGTATAACTTCCCGCAAAGCCGCGTGACGGACCACCGCACCGAAAAATCCTACCACAACCTGGCGGAAATTATGGAAGGCAACATTGAGCCTATCCTGGAAGATTTGCGCGCCTATCGTGTGGAACAAAAACTGAAAAACCTGCAAATCTAAATTTGTTGCACCGCATATGCCGGGCGGCGGTTTCGCCGTCCGGCATTTTTATAAGGAGTTTTGTATGGACGTATCTTCTTTGTTGCAGCAAGCGGTTGCCCGGTTGCAAGCCTCCGGGTCCGACGAGCCCGAAGCCAATGCCCAATGGCTGCTGGCCTATGTGCTGGGCGTCAGCCGCACGTGGGTGCTGGCCAACGGGTCGTTTGAAGTGCCCGCGGATAAGTACGAAAAATTCCAACAGCTGCTTACCCGCAAAGAAGCAGGAGAGCCGCTTTCGCACATTGTGGGCACGCAGCCGTTTTGCGGGTTGGACATTCGCGTGACACCGGACGTGTTAACCCCGCGCCCCGAAACCGAAGAACTGGTGGAATTGGCGGCCGCCGCTTTTGAACGCCGCGGCCGATACGAATTTGTGGATATGTGCACGGGCAGCGGCTGCATTGCGGTTGCGCTGGCGCATAAATTCCCCAATGCGGTGGTGTTGGCGGTGGACAAGTCCGAAGCGGCGTTAAAAGTGGCGCAGGAAAACGTCCGCGCCCACCGGCTGGAAAACCGCATTCAGCTGTTGCAAAGCGACATTTGGGAAAATGTGATGGGCACGTTTGATTTGATTATTTCCAACCCGCCCTATATTCCCACGGCGGATTTGGCCGGCCTCACGCGCGAAGTAAAGCACGAACCGCGCCTGGCACTGGACGGCGGCGAAGACGGCTACCAAGTCACGCGCCCGCTGTGCGCCGCGGCCGACGGCTATTTAAAGCCGGGCGGACTGCTGGCGCTGGAACTGGGCGAAGGCCAGGCCTGGCCGCTGGCGCGGGGGCTGATGGAAATCGGGTGGAAGGCCGACGTAAAAAAAGATATATTTAACGTATAACGGTTTGTGTTGGCCCGGAAAATTTAACTTTTTATTTAGGAGCATCGTTATGGACAGATTTATCATTCACGGCGGGAAAAAACTAAACGGCACCGTACACATCAGCGGCAGCAAAAACGCCGCCTTGCCTATTTTAGTGGCTACTTTATTGACGGACGACCCGTGCGTCTTGCACCGCGTGCCCAACTTGCGCGATGTGCGCACGACGCTTAAGATTTTGGAATATTTGGGCAAAAAGGTGGAATACAAAAACAACACCGTCACCGTAACGGCCGACGGCGTGTTGAAAAATACGCTGCCCTACGAACTCGTCAAACAAATGCGGGCCAGCTTTTGGGTGGCGGGGCCGCTGTTGGCGCGCTTTAAAACGGCCGAAATCCCGCTGCCCGGCGGGTGCGCTATCGGCGTGCGCCCGGTGGACATCCACCTGAAAGGATTTGAAAAATTGGGCGCCCATTGCGAAACCAAGGCCGGCAACGTCATTTTGCAGGCGCAAGAATTGGTCCCGGCCAAAATCGTGTTGCGCTTCCCCAGTGTGGGGGCCACGCAAAATTTACTGATGTGCGCGTGCTTAATCCCCGGCGAAACGGTGTTGGAAAACGTCGCCAAAGAACCGGAAGTGGACGATGTTATTTCCTTCCTGCAAAAAATGGGGGCGGATATCCAAGTGGGGGACAAAGGGCAGCTCATCATCCACGGCAAAACGGCCCTGCACGGCGCGGAACACACGGTGGTGGCGGACCGCATTGAAACGGGCTCCTACATTTTGGCCGCCTGCGCCACCCGCGGGGACGTTACCGTCACGGGGTGCGTGCCGGAACACAACTCCATTTTGCTGGAAGATTTGCAGGAAGCCGGCTTTACGTTGGACGTAACGGACAGCTCCGTGCGCGTCCACGCCTACGACGGCGCCATTAAGCCCGTGCGTGTGCGCACGGCGCCGTACCCGGGCTTTGCGACCGACTTGCAGGCCCCGTGGATGACGCTGATGACGCTGTGCGACGGAACGGCGGAAGTGGATGAAGACATTTTTGAAAACCGCTTTATGCACGCCCCCGAATTGGTGCGCATGGGGGCCAACATCGTGACCGAAAAAAGCGTCGCGCGCGTGACGGGCGTGAAGGAACTGTCCGCGGCGCACGTGCAAGCCTCCGACCTGCGCGGCGGGATGGCCCTGGTGATTGCCGGGCTGTGCGCCAAAGGCGAAACCGAAGTGGAAC
>CALUZE010000126.1 GCA_944325235.1 uncultured Elusimicrobiales bacterium
ATTTGCTATAATTTGTATATGAAGAAATGTTTGCTTTTGCTGGCGTTTTTGGCCGGCGCGCTAAGTGCGCCGCAGGCCGTGTGGAGTGCGCCGGACGCAGCTGCGTCCGCAGCGGCGGGGGCGGTTGCCGCCCAGCCGACGGACGAAGAGGATGCTCCCGCTCAAACGGTCAGCAAAGCCACCCTGGCGGCCACGCGCGTGGACAGCAAACTAAACGAAACCGTGCTGCACCAAACCGTGCTGGACTATACGCTCCCGCCGGAAATTGCCGATGTCGCCCAAAAGTGCGTGCAGGGCGATACGGACGAATGTTATTTTTCCTTTAAAACCTTTGAAAATGCTTCCGACCCCAAAGTCGCTTCGGCCGCCAATTTGGAACTGGCGGTAATGTCTTTGCAGCGGGGGCTTGTAAAGCAGGCCGCCAAATACGCCGACGCTGCCTGCCGCTACAACCCGGACGACCCCTTTGCCGAACTGACGCGCGGCTGGATTTTGCTTTCGTCGGGCAAGTACAAAAAAGCGCGCCAATCCTTCCAGAATTTGCTTTATTTAACTGCCGATTTTGAATATGTTTCCTCCGCCAAGCTGGGCACGGCGCTGGCGTGGTACCTGGACGGCAAAAAAGAACAAGCCGCCACCGAATTGCAATACCTCTATACGTCCAACCCGTACACCATTTCGTTCGTGTCGTATATGCTGGGGCGGATTGCGTCGGAAATGAAATCCTCGCGCAAATTGGCGCCGGTGTTTTTGCAGCAGGCCTTGTCGCACGACGAACGCAACTACGCCGCGGTGGAACTGTTTGCCAAACTGTCCGAAAAGGACAAAGACAACCTGCGCGCCTGGCAGTATTATTCCACCTTGTACAGCCTGGACCCGGAAAATAAAGACCTCGCCAAAAAAATCGCCAAATACGCCAAAAAACTCGGCGATAAAAGCGTGGACTATTTGTTCTATTTGCGCTTGGAACAGCCCATCGTGCACGAAATGATTTCCACCCCGTCCGAAAAAGTAAAAATGGCCCTGTACGCCAACCGCGAACAAGTGCCGCAGGAATTGCAGTCGTTCTCGCTGATGTCTTCGGGCACGATGCGCGTGGAAGACGAAAAACTGGGCACCGTGCTGCGTGCGCCTTCGTATATAGAAAAGACCATCGTCTTCAACCCGGAAACGGGCGGCGTGGATTTCCAAAACGCCAAAGGGCACGTGGAATTTTCGGCCAAGCGTCCGTTTACCGTGTCGTTGGAAAATGCGGACCGCACCCTGCTCGTGCGCAACGCCACGGCCAAAAACATTTTTGCGGCGGATTTAAGCGACAAGGAATTAAAAGGCGCGTTAATCGTCATTCCCACGCCTACGGGTATTAAACTGGTGAACGAAGTAAACGCCGAAGATTTAATCCCGGCCCTGCTGGCCACCCAAGTGCAGGACGTCACGCACGAATCGGCCCTGCAAGCCCTGGCGGTGGTGTTCCGCTCGGCCTTGCTCAAGGCGGTGGCCGACCATCAAGATGAACCCTATCACATCACCGATAACGATGTGCACTTTCAATTTAAAGGCATTAACCTGATTTTTAAGAAGTTGTTGGACGCGTCTAAAGAATCCAGCAAAATCCGCCTGACCGAGGCCCAGGCCGGCGCCTATGCCGACTGCGGCGTCCTTACCGCGGACTCGCTGGAAAACAGCGCGTACAAACCGGGCTACGTATTCTCGCCCGCCAACGTCAGCAAATACATTTTGTCCAATCCGCCGGCGGATTTGTATTCCCGCCCGCAGGACCCGACCCGCTGGTCGGGCGTGAAATGGATGTATTTGTACGATGGCAAAGAGATTCAAAACCGTATCGCCGTCAAACAAAACATCGGCAAATTGCGCGCGTTGACGCCTACGTCGTTTACGCCCACGGGGCGCATTTTGTCCATGCGTTTTGAAGGCAGCAAAGGCTCGTACGAAGCCAAAACCCCGCAGGAGGTCGCGTTTCTTTTAAGCGCGGGCACAATGCGCTCCAACCTGTTTGATGTAGTGCCGTTGTACAAAGGGAAAAACATCAAAAGCGTCTTGGTGCGCGGGTATGACACGGGGCTGGGCTACGGCCTGTGCTTGCAGGGGGCGGACGGTTTAGCCAAACAAGGCGCGGACTATATGGCGATTATCAAGTATTATTTTCCCGAGGCCCGCATCTTGGATACTGCCACAGGAACCATCAAGTAAATGCAAAAAACAAAAATACTCTACTTCATCACTCGTATGGACCAGGGCGGCGCGCAAGCCAGCGTGCTGCTTACGCTTAAAAACATCAACAAACAACAGTTTGAAACGTACCTGGCCTGCGGCCCGGGCGGCCGGTTGGACGCCCGCCTGAAAAACGACCCGCAGCACGTGTTTTTTATTTCCGCGCTGCGCCACGATATCCGCCCGAAATACATTTTTCACGATTTGGCGGCCCTGGTGCAAATGGGGCTTATTTTGCGCCGCGTCAAGCCGGATATTGTGCACACCAACGCCCCCAAAGCGGGCGTGCTGGGCCGCATTGCCGCGCGGCTGTTTTGGCGCAAAGCCAAAGTGGTGCACACGTTCCACGGGCTGGGCTTTGCCAAAGAACACGGGCCCAAACAGTTCAAATTTTTCGTGGCGGTGGAAAAATTCTGCGCCCGGTTTACGGACGTATTGGTGTTCGTTTCCCGCCGCAACGCCGCCGAAGCCAAACAGCTGGGCATTGGCAAAGGGGTCCGCACGGAGCTCATCCGCGCGGGGGTGAATTTCAACCCCATTTTGCCGCTCAAATTTGACCCGGTAGCCAAAAAAGCGTCCTTAAAAATCCCGGCCAATGCCAAGGTGGTGTTGGCGCTGGCCAATTTTAAACCGCTTAAAAACCCCATTCACTTTGTGCTTGCCGCCTACAAAGTGCTCAGCCAGATGAAGAACGTTTATTTCATCTTCACCGGCGAGGGCCCGCTGAAAGAAACCGCCGAAAACCTGGCCAAAAATTTAAGCATTGAAAAACAGGTCCTGTTCCCCGGCTGGCGCAACGACCCGCTGGAACTGTTGGCCATTTGCGACGTGTACGCCAGCGTTTCTTTGCGCGAGGGACTGCCGATGTCCTTGCTGGAAGCCATGTCCATGCGCGTGCCCGCCGTGTGCTACGACGTGGACGGCATTGGCGAAGTGATTACCAACAACAAAACGGGTTTTTTGGTGGCGCCCAACGACATCAACACCTTTGCCGACAAATTAAAAGTGCTTTTGCGCCACGCGTCCTTGCGTGAACGCTTTGAAGCCGCCATTGACCACCGCGATTTTTCCGAATTTACGGCGGCCACCATGGTCAAAAAGCAGGAACGCCTGTACAGAAGTTTGGTCCCGCCCACCAAGAAAAACGGCGGCAAAAGACGTTTCTTCAGAAGACGCAGACATTTTAGAAAGTTTAACCCGGGAGAAAAATAATGGATTACGCAATTAACGAAATGGAGCAGGAAGTTCTCAACGCTACACGGGAATTTGCCCAAAAAAAGCTCAAACCCCTGCGCGCCGAAATGGACGCCAAGGAACAATTTTCCAAAGAAATGCTGGAAGAGTACCGCAAGTCCGGCCTGATGGGCTTGTGGCTGCCGGAAGAATACGGCGGCCTGGGCGGGGGAATTACCTGCCTGGCCATGGCGTTTGAAGAGCTCTCGCGCGTGTGCGCGGGGCTGGCGCTTACGCCGGGGACGACGGCTTTGGGCGCGATCCCGATGTTTTTAGCCGCCACCAAGGAACAGCGCGACCGCTGGTGCCCGGATATTGCAAGCGGCAAAAAACTGTGGGCCTTTGCGCTGACCGAACCCGAAGCCGGTTCGGACGCTACCGCCCTCAAAACCACC
>CALUZE010000127.1 GCA_944325235.1 uncultured Elusimicrobiales bacterium
TATGCATCCCCCCAATTTATCAAAAAAAAAAAACAAGTCAAGGCCGCCTGACGGGCCCGCACGCTAGGCCCGGTCACGCGTTTAGTGGAACCGTCTTGTTTCCGCCCTGTCGCTCTATTCAAAAAGGAAGCTGTTTCCTCTTTGTTGTTTCCGTTGCTGTCGCTGTGGCTGTTAAACTTTAGAGGCGTCTACAAAAAGCCTTCCAAACGGATCAGAAATTTTATTGTCTGAGTGCGGCACGCACGAGTTATAAAATTTCCCGCTTGAAAGTGATTTTTATGGCTCCCGGGCTCCCCACGTTATACCCGTTAACACGATTAGTTTTTCCAAAAGGTCCTAATTTTCAGGTTGACATCCGCGCCCAAAATTTATAGAACAAAATATAGAACAAAATAAAAGTTATAGGAGTGCTTATGAGAGCCCTTCACCCGAAACAAGCCGAATTACTCAACATTTTAAAGGCCAACATTTCCGACCCGCTGACGATGGAAGAACTGGCCGAGCGCTTGAACGTAAGCGCCAAGAGCGTGGTGTTCCACCACATCAAGCAACTGGAAAAGAAAGGATTTTTAAAACGCAATCCCGCCAACCCGCGCGATTACATTATTTTAAAGGACCCGGAACGCAACGTGATTTATTTAAAAATGTACGGTATGGCCAAATGCGGCCCGGAAGGGACGATTTTGGACGGCACCCCCACGCGCATCGTACCGGTGGACCCGAGTATGATTTACTTTCCGGCGTGCAAAGGGTTTATGGTGGAAGCAAAGGGCGACTCTATGCAAAACCTGATTGCCCCGCACGATTGGCTGATTGTGGAACAAAACAACCACCCCAAAAATAAAGACGTCGTCGTGTGTGTGAACAACGGGGAAGTGATGGTCAAACGGTTTACGCAGGACGGGCAAAACGTGATTTTGCAGTCCGAAAACCCGCAATACAACCCGATTATCGCCGATAAAGACTCCTTCCACGTGGAAGGCATTGTGCGCAGCATCATTAAGCGCAGCCTGGGCTGTTAATTTCCTGCCGTCCCGGGCGCCGAAACCTGGGGCGATTAGTCGTAACCTCACCGGGGCCGATTCACGCGGTCCCGGTTTTTTGCGCCCTTTTCCTGCAAAACGCCGAATCCCTTTTACGGGCCGAAAACGCCCGCGGCACACGCAACCGGGGCGACACACCCCAAACATCTGTTCCCCAAAACAAACGACTATAAGAGGCGTTTTGCCGCGCCAAACCGCAAGCGGAAAACGCTGTTGCAGGCTATACACAATCAGTTCTGCCCTGTTGGCAAAGCGGTTGAATGAAGGCATAAAAAATCCCCCGGTTTACGCCGGGGGATTTTAAAGATTTCTAAAAACTATTCAATCACAATAAGCGAGCGTCCGTCCTTTTCCTCGCTGTACGGGTCCAGCGTGTTTTTCCCGTCCACGATATACAGGAACTTGTACGTGCCCGGCGCGATGGAAAGGGTGGTTTCCCAATAGTCGCCGCGTTTTTTAAGCGCTTGGGGTTTGGCCATCGTAAAACCGCTGACGATAGAGACTTTTTTGCCTTCGCCAAACCAGCGGAACGTCACCCGGCGGTATTTGCTCTTGGGATTTACCTTGACGATAACGCTTTCCTTCTTTTCGGGCTGCGCTACAACGGCAGGCGTGGTTTCGGCCGGTTTTACTTCAGCCGCTTGGGCCTGTTCCGGCGCGGGAGCCGTTTTGTCCGACACGGGGGCCGCCGCCACGGAATCCACCACAATGGGTTCCTGGCTTACCACCAAGTCGGTTTCCGTAATTTCGGGAACGTCTGCGGTTTCGGTCTGTTCGGACACCGCCGGCGCGGGCGCTTCAAACAAGCGCGCGGAAAAATGCTTGTAGATAAAAAAACCAAACACACACAAAAAGACGATATCTACAATAATTAAAAACAGCCACAAATCCTTATTGCCGGCCGGTTTTACATCCAAATCCAGGTTTTCGTTTTCCATAATTGTCCCTGATTAAAAAAAGCGGGCGAAGGGAATCGAACCCTCGTCTAAAGCTTGGGAAGCTTCCATTCTACCATTGAACCACGCCCGCATAAAACGGTTTGCTGCTATTATTTTAGCAAAGTTTTGCCCGGCTGTACATAGTTTTGCAAAATCAGTTGTGCTTCGGCAACGTGTGCAGGAAGGCCAGGGCTTCTTCCTTGGTGGATATTTTCCCCTCCACCTGCGCTACGGCCACCGCTTCCAAAATCTCGCCGATTTTGGGGCTGGGCGGCAGGGATAAAGCGTCCATCACGTCCCGCCCGGTAATTAAGCGCACGGGCTGGACTTTTTTGGGCGTATCAAAAAATTTCTTAAACAGCAGGTTCAGCACCTGCATATGACGCAGCGTTTTGCCGATGTTGGCCGTTTTTTGCGCCTGGGCCAGCGTCATCATTTTAAGCCCGCTTTTGGGCATAATGCGCTTTAGCTGCGCGTCGGTGACGTAGCTGGCGTAGTCGGCCCAGCACAATAGCAGCATCGGAGCGGCGGCGTCGCCCAAATCGCGGAAGAAGTGATAGGCCCCGCGGTCGGTAATCACATCGTTGCTGGCCAGGTTGGACGGGCGCAAATGCTCGCCGATCATCGCGCAAATCAGGCGGATATCGGCCCGGCTGTAATGCAGCCGTTCCAAGATGGTCTTGGCCATTTTGGCGCCTTTTTCTTCGTGATAAAAAAACCGCAGCCGGTCCCCCATCACTTTGGCGGTGGCGGGTTTGGCCACGTCGTGCAGCAGGGCGGCCATTTTATACAGCGGTTTATTTTGCGCGTACGGCGCCAGCTTTTTGGCGTATTTGGCAAATGCTTTGGGCAGGTGGTCCAGCAAATATTCCATCCGTTTAAACACCGCCAGCGTGTGTGTGAACACGCCGCCTTTGCCGTAATACACTTCGGCGCAGGTGCGCTGGGGTTCCAACTCCGGGAACAGCGCCGTCAGGAGGCCGCATTTATCCATTAGAACCAGGTTTTCGTACGCGTGGGAAGTGGCAAACAAACGGTCCAGCTCTTCGTGCACGCGTTCGCCCGCGGAGCGGACGATGAGCGCGTGGTCCTTTTTAATTTGCGCCAGCGTGCGCGCGGAAATGGAAAAGCCCAATTCCGCCGCCGAGCGGAACGCCCGCAGCATCCGCAACGGGTCATCCTTAAATACGCGCGGACCGGTGCGGTCAATCACCTTGGCGGCCAAATCCGCCAGGCCGGAAGTTTCGTCTACCATCCACTTTTTTTGGAGTCTTTTTAGTACGAGGTGCGCCGTATCGTTTTTGCGCGGCGTGACCACAATTTGCGGCAGGGCCGACACGGGGTAGGCCAGGGCGTTGACGGTAAAATCGCGCCGCAGCAGGTCGGCCTTTAAATTTTTGCCTTGGTAGGCGGTCAAATCAATTTGGATTTTGTCTTTGTGGGTCACCAGGCGCCACACGCCCAGCTCGGGGTCCATTTCAAACACGGCGGCCTTTAGGCGCCGGCCCAGCTCCTGCGCGGCGCGGCGTACGTCCGAAAGCGGCAGGGTGATGTCTAAATCCGACGACGGCCTGCGCAGCAGGCTGTTGCGTACGATTCCCCCCACATAATGTGCCTGCGGGACGACTTCCCGCAGCACGCGCGCCAAATCAAGCAACGGGTTCCTCCGCCGCCGCCCCGCCGCGCGCGGCCAGTTTGGCCACGGCGTCTTTGC
>CALUZE010000128.1 GCA_944325235.1 uncultured Elusimicrobiales bacterium
GCCAGCGGGTGATGATTGCCATGGCGCTTGCCCTGGAGCCCGATGTGCTGGTGGCCGATGAGCCCACCACCGCGCTGGACGTAACCGTACAAGCCCAGATTTTAAATTTAATCAAACAATTGCAGAAAGAAAGCGGTATGTCGGCCGTGTTTATTACGCACAACCTGGCCGTTGTGGCCGGAATAGCCGACGACGTATTGGTGCTCTACGCCGGGATGTGTATGGAATATGCACCCGCGGCGGAGCTGTTTGAGCACCCGCTTCATCCGTATACCCAGGGGTTATTAAATTCCCTGGCGCCCGTGCACGAAAAGGTGGACATTCTGCCCGTGATTACCGGCCATCCGCCGCTGCCGGGCAAACTGCCGCCCGGCTGTCCGTTTGCGCCGCGCTGCCCGTTTGCCAAAGACAAATGCCGCCAAGTCTGCCCGCCGCTGTTTGAAGAAAACGGCCGCCGCACCCGCTGCTGGCTGAGGGAGGGAAAATGACCGTCCCCGTGCGCATTGAACATTTATTTAAAACCTACACCCGCCGGCGGCTGCTGGGCAAAAACCTGGAAAAGCCCGTCCTAAAGGACGTGTCTTTGACGCTGGAAGATAACCACGTGCTGGGCCTGGTGGGCGAGTCCGGCTGCGGCAAAAGCACGCTGTGCAAAGTGCTGTTAGGGATAGAAAAACCCACCTCCGGCCTGGTGGAAGTGAACGGCCAAAACGTGCCGACCCTTTCCAAAAGCGAATTTAAAAAATTGCGCCGCGTGTTGCAGGTGGTGTACCAGGACCCGTATTCCAGCCTGGACCCGCGCATGAACGTGCGCCAGCTTTTAAGCGAACCGCTGGACATCCACGGGCTGAAAAAGAACAAACAGGAACGCCAGGCATTCTTGAAGGAACTGCTGACGGCCGTGGGCCTTTCGGAAAGCCAGCTGGAACGGTACCCGCACGAATTTTCCGGCGGGCAGCGTCAGCGCATTTGCATTGCACGTGCGCTGGCCTTGAACCCCCAGATTTTGGTGGCGGACGAGCCCGTTTCCGCGTTGGACGTATCGGTGCAGGCGCAGATTTTAAATTTGTTAAAAGAAATTAAAAAATCGCGCCGGCTGTCTATGCTGTTTGTCACGCACGATTTTGCCGTCGCGCGCTTTTTGTGCGACGATATTGCCGTTATGTACCGCGGGCGCATTGTGGAACGCGCCCCCGCGGAAGAATTATTCACCAACCCCCAGCACCCGTACACGGAGGCGCTCCTTTCGGCCGTGCCTTCCGTGCACGCGCCGCGCCGGGCCGTTTTTGCCGGGCAGGAAACGCCCGACGAACACCCCGAACGCGAAAGCTGGGCCTGCCCTTTTGCCGCGCGGTGCCGCTATGCGCAGCCCGTGTGCCAAACGCAGCCGTTTGCGTTGCAGGAAGTCGCCCCGCGCCACGCGTGCGCGTGCGGCGTGCTGCCGTTTAAAAACCATAAAAATAAATCCGCCGTATAGGAGTGAAGGTATGAAACCCGAGGAACAGCGCTTAGTTGATACGTTTTTATCGTTGGTAAAAATAGACAGCGAATCGTTTAACGAAAAAAACATCCAGGAATTTCTGGCCGCCCGTTTGAAAGAGCTGGGATGCAAAGTGTATGTGGATAATGCCGGCAAAAAATACAACACCAACGCCAAGGGCAACCTCATCGGCTACTTCCCCGGGACGGCCAAAAGCCAGCCCGTGGTGCTCAGCTCGCATATGGACACGGTGTCCCCGGGCAAAGGGATTAAACCGGTTGTCAAGAAAACGCGCATTACGTCGGACGGAACCACCATTTTGGGCGCGGACGACAAAGCCGGCCTGGCCATTATTTTGGAAGTGCTCCGCACGCTTAAAGAACAAAAAAACCACCTCTATCCGCCGGTGGAAGTCGTGTTCACGCTGACGGAAGAAAACGGAATGATGGGTGCCAAAAATTTGGATTACAAAAAATTAAAAGGCCGCGAAGGGCTGATTTTGGATAACGAAGAAGTGGACGAACTGTTGGTGCAGGGCCCGGCCGTAAACACCATTGAAGTGTGGGTGAAAGGCTTGGCGGCGCACGCGGGCGTCTGCCCGGAAAAGGGCATTTCCGCTCTGGAAGTGGCGGCCTATGCGCTGGCCCAAATGAAGCTGGGCCGCGTGGACAAAGAAACCGTGGCCAACTTCGGTGTGGTGCAGGGCGGACAGGTGACCAACGTGGTGATGGGTGAGCTGTATTTAAAAGGCGAAGCCCGCAGCTTAAACAACGCCAAACTGGCCAAGCAGACCGCCCATATGAAAGCCTGTTTTGAAAAAGCCGTCAAACACTTTACCAAAAAAATTGACGGCAAAGTCTGCAAGCCGCAGGTAAAATTTGTGGCGGTGCAGCGCTATCCGGCCGTGCACGTGCCCAAAAGCCACCCGATGGTGAAAGCCGTGCTGGCCGCCGGCAAAAAACAAGGCTTAACCATCCGCGCGGTAGCGTCCGGCGGCGGGTGCGACGCCAATATTTTAAGCGGCTTCGGCTTTACGCTGCCCAACTTGGGCGTAGGCTGCCGCCACTGCCACACGCCGGCGGAAACGCTGGAATTAAACGAATTTTTCAAAGCGTTCCAAATCACGCTTGCCGCGGTGCTGGCGTACCGGAAATAGCGCTTTAAACGAGGGAAGGACCGTATGGTAAATTACATTGTAAGAAGGCTTTTGATGCTGCCCCTGGTGGTGCTGGGGGTGACGTTTCTGTTGTTCTTTTTAACCCAGCGCTTAAGCCCCGAAATGCGTGCCTCCCTGTACGTGAAAGACCCGCGCCAAATGGGCGCGTTGGAAGAAGTCATCCGCGAATACGGCCTGCGCGACAACGTGTTCAAACAATACGGCCGCTGGCTGACAAACGTGGTGCACGGCGACTTGGGTTACAGCCCCAGCGCCAATATGCCCGTTTCGCAGGCGATTAAGGAATACCTGCCCGCCACCATTCAGCTGGCGTTTGTAACCATTGTGTTTGTGGTGTTTTTCGGCGTGTGGTTTGGCTGCGGCTCGGCCATACACAAGGACGAGTGGAAAGACATTGTGGCCCGGCTGATTTCGGTGGGGGGGTTTTCGCTGCCGATATTTGTGCTGGGGCTTATTTTGCTGATGATTTTTTACGGTCAGCTGGGCTGGTTTGCCCCCGGCGGCTATTCCGTGCAAACGGACGTGCTCATCCACAGCGGGATGTTTAAAACCTACACCGGGTTCCTGCTGATTGACTCGTTGCTAAACGGCAATTTGCGCGTGTTTTGGGATGTGTTATCCCACCTGGTGCTGCCGGCGGTTACGCTGTGTATCGGGTCGTTTGCGCTGATGGTGCGCGTGATGCGCTCCAGTATGCTGGAAGAACTAAATAAAGACTACGTCCGCACCGCCCGCGCCAAAGGGCTCAACAAGTTTCAGGTAGTGTACAAACACGCCGGCAAAAACGCCATCATCCCCGTCATCACGCTGGCCAGCATTCAGTTCATCCGCCTGCTGGGCGGCACGGTGATTGTGGAAACCATTTTTGACTATCCCGGCATCGGCCGCTTCGGCGTGATTGCCGCCCAACAATTGGACATCGCGGGGATTTTGGGCTTCTCGCTGATGGTGGCGGTGCTGTTTGTGCTGGGCAATTTACTTTCGGATATTTTATATACCGCGGTGGACCCGCGCATCCGCTTGGAATAATATGAT
>CALUZE010000129.1 GCA_944325235.1 uncultured Elusimicrobiales bacterium
ATACGTCTTCAGCGTGACTTGGGTGGAAGAAATGCCCCCGCTGTCATCCACCACGGTAGTAGAGGGGTTTACTTCAAACGTGGTGATGTTTTCCGTCGGCACAACGCCATAATGATACGTCCGCTGGATTTGCGCCTGCAAAGGCGACACCGCCAACAGCAAAAGCAACAGCACGGTTCCTTTTCGCATACACTCTCCTGTAGGGCAATATATGGTTAATTTAACTGCCTTTTCGGCAAAAATCAAGCCTGCTAGGCGGGGCATACTTCGCTGCCGGCCGGGCAGACAAGCGGCGCTTTGCGCACGACCGGGCGCGCGCTAAACAACAAAAAACGCCCACCGGACGAGAGGGACGAAACCTGCAATTTCCCGTCGCACAGACGTACCAAAGAATCTTTGCCGCAGGAGCATTCTTCATTTGCCCCAAAGTAGACTTTGCCCCCAAACACATACACAAACGACGTGTTGGCCTTGGGCAGGGTGTATTCAAAAGAGCCGCCGGGCAAAAGCGTCACGTCAAAAAGAGTGGTGGCCAGCGGGTGCTGCGAAATGGCTCCCTCGCGGTGCTGGTATTGGCCGCACAGCACGCGCACTTCGGCGCCGGATGTACGCACCAGCGGGACGTCTTCACTTTCAAATTCCCAACGTTTGCCGCCGCCGTCCGTGCCGGGGATGACGCGCATCCACAGCTCCATATTCAGCACGTATACGCTTTCGGTGGGCGAGAGCTGCTGGAGCCCCCCTACCACCGTCACCCAGCGCGAAGCGCCGGGGCGCGAGAGTTGTTCGTCCTCCAAGTCCGGCGGGTCCACCAGCCCCGTGACCAAATAATTTAAGGTTTCGCGGTTATCCTGGGGCGGCGGGGGAATGATGTCGGCCCGGTCAAACTCCGGGCTGCAATAACAAACCGCCAATAAAGAAAACGGGTCAAACGCGGTATGGTTGTGGCGGTTAATCAGCCGCTTCATCAGCATGCACGGCCCGGCGGAGGAAACCTCCCACCAGACGGAACGGCTTTCTTTCTTTTCTTCCATAAATGACTCCTGCGCAGGCGGAATCAAAGCAATTCCAAGGAGCACGTTTTCCGCAAGAGGATGCGCTACTTCTATTGTACACGAACCAAAGCCCCCGTGCACGAAAAGAATTAGGTTAGTTGCCCGCGGAATGAACCTCCGCCGCAGGCGTGCAGAACAAATTTACAGGTTGTCTTTGCCCAGTTTTTGGCGAAGGGCTTGGATTTGTTCCTGAATGTAGTTGGCGGCGTCTACGGAGAAGGGAGAATCCTTTCCCATCATAATATGCAGGGAAAGCGCCCGTTCAAACCACAGAAGGGCTTTTTCGTCGTTTCGCGGCACACCGTGCCCGGCGGCATACATTTCGGCCGCTTGCAGCATTACGCCGCAGTCTTCGCCCTGGTTGGCCACGGCCACCGTCCATTTAAAGGCCAGGGGATAATATTCGGGGCCTTCGTCGTAGTAAAGCATCAGCAGTTTGTAGCGGGCGTCCTGGTCGCCGTTGGTGGCTTGTTCGTCCCACTTTTGGTACAAAGCACGGCGGCGGGCCGACGTATCAAAAAAACGTTTCACCCGTTCCCACCACGAAGTACCAGCCGACGAAAGCATTTTTTGTTCTCCCTTTTTTAGATATTGTACACTATATAAATACATTTCGCTAGGGAGACACCGTTATGATCAACATCGCTACTGCACCCGTCAAAACCTACCTGTCCAAATCCAAAATTCCGGGGTTTGATTATGTGATAAACCCCTATATCGGCTGCCCGCACAAGTGCGTGTACTGCTACGCCGAATATATGCGCAAATTCACCGGCCACCCGGAAGAATGGGGCGATTTTTTGGACGTCAAAACCTGCGAAGTCCCGCTCCGCCCCGCCAAATTGTTCCGCACCCGCGTGATGCTCAGTTCCGTCACGGACCCATATAACCCGTACGAAAAACAATACGAGCTGACCCGCCGCCTGCTGAAACAGTTGCTTTTCTGCCAGGCGCAAGTATATATTTTAACCAAATCCCCCCTCGTCCTGCGCGACGTGGATTTGCTCCGGCAATTTCCGTCGTGCGAGGTGGCTTTTTCGTACTCGTCGGCCGATGAGTCTTTCCGCCAGCTGGCCGAACCCGGCGCCGGCAGCATCGAGGACAAAACAAACGCTTTAAAAACCCTGCACGAGGCCGGCATCAAAACCGCCGTAATGGGTGCGCCGCTTTTCCCCGGTATCAGCGATTGGAAAGCCCTTATTGAACTCACCCGCCCCTACACGGACCGTTACGGCTTTGACAGTTTAAATATGCGCCCCGCTTATCAGCACAAGGTTTTAAATTTTGTAGAAAAGCACTACCCGCAGTATGTGCCTCTTTACAGCGAAATTTACGTGCAGGAGGAACCAACCGATTATTGGCAAAAATTAGGGGAAGAAATACAAAACTACTGCCGGCAGGAAAATATCCGGGCCGAAATTTACTTTGGTTCCTCCCGTTCCTACTCCGGCGGCTGACCTTTTAGCCCACAAAAAACCCCGCGTTTTACGCGGGGTTTTTAAATTAATATTCTTCCTCGGGCGGGTCGTCAAAACCCATCTTCCAGGTGATGGCAAACCCGGCCGCCAGCGCCACCAAAAAGCCGACGCCGTAAAAAATGACGCTGTGCAAATTGGAAAGCGCCAAAAACAGCACTACGCCCGACACGCCAAACGGAATGGCGGAAGTAACGTGGAAGGCCGCAATTACCGCGCCGCCGCAAGCCGCGCCCAGGCACGCGCCGATAAACGGCTTAAAAAGCGGCAGCGTAACGCCGTAAATCAGCGGTTCGCCAATGCCCAAAATGCCCACGGGGAGCGCATTCTTGACAATCGTTTTTAATTTGGCGTTTTTGGTTTTTAACAGCACCGCCAAGCTGGCGCCCACCTGTCCGGCCCCCGCCATACACAAAATGGGGAACAACGGGTTGGAGCCCAACGCGTTCACCAGCTGTTGGTGAATCGGTACCAGGCTTTGGTGAATGCCCATCATCACAAGCGGCAAAAACGTTCCGCCCAAAACAGCCCCGGCCAATATGCCGCCGTGCTTCAGCGCGGCTTGCGTCTGTACGGCCAATTGGTCGGACAGCCACCCGGCTATCGGCTGGATAACCGCCAGGGACACAATCCCCACCACCAGCACCGTAAGCGTAGGCGTTACAAACATTTCCGCGCTGCCTTTCACGCGGGCGCGCATTTGTTTTTCCAGCCAGCTGCCGGCCCAGCACACAAGCAGTACGGCAATCACGCCGCCTTTGCCCGGCACCAACGCATGGCCAAACAACGTAACGTTGGCCAGCGCAGGCATATTTAAAATCCCGGCAAACGCCACGCCCAATGCCGGCGTACCGCCGAATTCCTTGTTGGCGTTGTAGCCCACAATGGCGTTTAAATAAAAGAAAATCCCGTTGCCAAATACGCCCAACAGCGCCGTTAAATTCGGGTCGTTGACCAAGAGCGTTTTGGAAAGGATGTTCGTAATCCCCAAGATAAGCCCGCAGCCGATATACGCCGGAATCAGCGGCAGAAAAATGTTGCCAATCACCGCGCAGGCGCGGCTGATGCGGCTGGAATATTTTTTGCGCACGGCCGTTTTGTTGGCTTTCACTTCGCCCACGGCCGGGGTTTCCGCAGCCGGGGCCGGGGCGGGCGGCACAT
>CALUZE010000130.1 GCA_944325235.1 uncultured Elusimicrobiales bacterium
AAGAAAGACCTGGGTATGATGGCCATGACCTACGGCAACATCTACGTGGCGCAGGTAGCCATGGGCGCCAACATGAACCAGACCATTCAAGCCTTGGCGGAAGCCGATGCTTACGACGGCCCGGCGTTGGTGATTGCCTACTCGCACTGCATTGCGCACGGGATTGATATGTCCAAAGGTATGGGCGAAGCCAAACGCGCCGTACAAGCCGGCCGCTGGATCCTGTACCGCTTCAACCCCGAAGCCCGCTACGAAGGCAAGAACCCCTTGCATGTGGACAGCCCGTTGGGCGAACCCACGCTCCCGTTGGCCGATTATATGAGCGGCGAAAACCGCTTTAAAGGCCTGATGCGGGACAACCCGGAACTCGCGAAAGAACTGGTAAAACGCGCGGAATCCGAGTATGCCTGGAGACGCGACCTGTACAAACAACTGGCCGCCATGCAGCCTGCCGAAAAGGTTGTAAAATAAGTTTGAAGCAACCACAAACCCCGGCCAAAAAGCCGGGGTTTTTTATTATATCCATATACTTATTGCTCCTCAAGTTAGGATAACTATTTTAAGTTTTTACGCCACTTTCGTAGAACAAGAGAAAATAAATATATGTAACATAGCCCCGGTTAAACAAGAATTTTCAAAAATTTTTAGAGCCCCACGCGTTAAATCTTCGTGGAGCATTACTCGCCCTATCCGCATTCAAAGTGTTAAAAATTTTTTGCTATTTCCTTACAAAAGTTCCGCCCCGAACCACCCGCGTGAACTTGAGCCAAAATAAAATAGCCCTCCGTATTACGGAAGGCTATTTTTACCATCTTTGTTCAATTCCCTTTACATTAAGGCATATTGTAAGTACGTACGAACCCCTGCTGAGAAGGGGCCAACGTCGCTTGGAAGAGTTTTTGACAATAATCCCCGGCCGCTTTTTCAAATACAACCCCTTCACTCGTCCGTTCTAAGCAGACGATATTATCTGTTTTTCCATTATTTAACCGCACCGTATAGATAGCAAAACCGCCCCCCTTATATGCCCCCGTCAAACGCCCGACATATACCCCCTGATTTTTACTTTCGCCCTCATTAATAATCTGCAAAGACCAATCCCCATTAGAACGAGTGTCTGTGGCTCCCCTATACCAAGCTTCGCGCCCCGTCCAATTATGCATATCTATATCCAACTGCTCAAACGAAACGGGATATTGGCCATTTGCCATATAATACGCCAGATTAGCTTGTCCAAACGACTTCAAAACTGCCAATGCCTGTGCGGCGCGGGATTTTTCTACCGCTTTGGTATACTGGGGCAGGGCTACTGCCGCCAAAATGCCAATAATTAAAACGACCACCAATAGCTCTATTAGCGTAAATCCAACGTTTTTTTTAATAAATAATGATTTTTGATAAACTTTATTCATAGGGAAAATTTATCAAAAAAAAAAACCGAGTCAACCGCCTCCGTCATTTTCCTCCGTTATTTGTTAGTTCATAAGATGTGGTCTTGTTGTTTTTGCTAGAATTAAAATAGTTTACTGATAAGGGGATTTTTATGAAAACCATTCATGCGGCTGTAATCGGATTTGGTTTTATGGGTAAGACCCATACCTATGGCTACAAAACCATTCCACTTTTTTACGAACCGGATTTCAACATTCAGTTGGCGGCAGTCTGCGCCAGCACCTATGAGCACGCCCTGGCGGCCAAAGAACGCTACGGTTTTGCGCATGCGGCGCACGATTTGGACGAAATCCTTGCCATGCCGGATATTGATGTAATTGACATTTGCACCCCCAACGCGCTGCACGCGGAGGCCATTTTAAAGGCGTTGGACGCCAAAAAAAATATTTACTGCGAAAAGCCCGTTGCCTGCGGCCCCGAAGAAACCCGCCGCATTTTAGCGCACCCCAATTTAAATAAAGTCGTCACGCAAACGGTTTTTAATAACCGCTTTATGCCGGCCGCCAAGCTGGCCAAACAATTAATGGAACAAGGCAAACTGGGCAAAATTCTCTCTTTCCGCACGCATATGATTATGCCCTCCAACGTGGACCCGCATGAACCGATTCGCTGGCGCAATACCCGCCAGGCGGCAGGCGGCGGCGTGCTGTACGACCTGGGCGCCCACGTGATGGATATGCTCACCTGGCTGGCCGGCCCGGTAAAAGCCGTCTACACCAAAAATCAAACGGCTTATGCCCAACGCCCGGACGGCAAAGGCGGTTTCGCCCCCGTAGATACGGACGATGCTTCCTACTCCATTGTTACCTTGGCAAACGGCGCCGTGGGAACGGCCGAAGCCAGCAAACTGGCCACCGGCACCAATACGGATTTATTTATTGAAATCCACGGCGACAAAGGCGCGCTGAAAATTGATTTTATGGACGCCAACTGGCTGTATTTCTACGACGCTTCCGCCCCGTACAAAGGATATACGCGCGTGGAAACCGTGCAAAACTATGGGACGGAAAACAACTTTCCGCCGGCGCGGCATCCGCTGGGCTGGATTCGCGGGCACGCGGACGCGTTGTACGAATTTTTGCGGGCTGTGCACGAAAAACGCCCGGCGTCCCCTTCGTTGGCGGACGGCTTGTATGTACAAAGCGTTTTGGACGCGATGTACCGTTCGGCGCAGGAAAATAAAGAAATCCTTTTATGAAAAAACTGGCTATTGCAGTAATTGCATGTGTCGTCGTATGGCTGGGGCTGGACTACCACGCCCGCAAAATTGATTTTTTAGGGGAAAGCCTGATTAATTATGCCTATTACGGGCAGCTTACCTTTCTAAAAGACGCCTTGGAGCACGGCGCGCCGCTCGATTATGAACTCTATTTTTATGATGATGACCGCGGCTACGGCGGCGTGGTGTTTAACGCACTGCAAGCGGCGGCATCCGGCGGAAACGAGGACGTAATCAACTTTTTATTGAAGCAAGGCCTGCCGATAGACTCTCCGACAATCCAGGGTTGGACGCCGCTGTTTATTGCCGTGCGGGACGGGCAGGCCGAAGCGGCCAAACTGCTCATCTACCGCGGAGCCAATCTAAACGCCCAGACCGACCGCGGCGCTACGGCGCTGATGATGGCCGTCACGCAAAAATTTCCGTCGGAAAAAGTCCGCCGGGATTTAGTGCTTTACCTGCTTAAACGCGGGGCCGACCCGAACCAAAAGGACGCCTTCGGCCATTCGGCTTTCTACTACGCGGCCGCCCTGCAAAAGGCCGACACCGCCGAATTACTCTACGAGTACGGCGCCGCCCCTACCGACGGAGAAAAAAAGGAAATCCGCAAATTATTGAAAGAAGAAAAGGGAACGGCCGCGGCCAAAATTCGCCGGCTTTTAAAACAAAAACCTAAAAAAGCTCCCTTGGCGCAAGAGGCGAAGAACTAATCCAGCTATCAACAAAAAATCCCGGCAGGCAAACCCCGCCGGGATTTTTTACGTTGCGTTAAATTATTTAACGGTTACCGTGTAGGTAATGTCTTCGCGCAGGCTGTTGTGCACCGGGCAGGTTTGCGCCGCGCGGGTGTAGAACTTCTTTTGGTCTTCCGTCAGCGTCGCCGGGAACACAAACGTCAGCCCCATGGATACCACGCGGCTGTGTTTGGCGTCAAAGCCAGGGTCCACCAGCACTTCCGTGCCGGTCACGTCTTCCCCGCGTTTGGAGGCCATAAAGCCC
>CALUZE010000131.1 GCA_944325235.1 uncultured Elusimicrobiales bacterium
AAACGCGGCCACAATTTCCAGCCCGTGGTTTTTAAATCCGTCAAACCCCAACAGCGCCGCGCCCAAATGCCCCACCCCCACCAGGAAGGCTTTGTTTAAATTGTTCCAACCCAAAAATTTTTCTATCACCGCTATCGTGCCCGCCACCTTAAACCCGGCGCGCAGTTTGCTGGGGGCACCCACGGCCTGCAAATCTTTTTTGATGACAATGGGCAAAAGCTGCGTTTCTTCCGCCAGCGCGGTGGAGGAAACCAGTTCGCGCCCGTAGGCGTGCAGATTGTAAAAAATACGCAGGTATTGGGGCAAACGACGAATGGTTTGTACACTAATCTCTTTTTTGCGGTGAAATAGGCTCATAAAACAAAGTGCTCCATCTGAAATTGCTGGATATTACAATATCTATGATAAATTTTTTACGGGTTTTTGTCAAGGCTTCAAAAAACCTATTTACGAGGAATTATTGACATTATTTTATGCAAAAGATAAAATATGGATATCAAAATATCTATAAAAAATATTTTGCATATCCAAAGGAGATTATTTTATGGCGGAAAAGAAAACTGCTGCGCCGGCCGTAGCCACCCCGGAAGAATTGGCCCACTTGGACCAAATTGTTTCCAAGGTCAAAGACGCCCAGCGCATTTATGCCACGTATACCCAAGAACAGGTAGACAAAATTTTCCGCGCGGCCGCTATTGCCGCTGCGCAGAACCGTATCCCGCTTTCCAAAATGGCTGTGGAAGAAACGGGCATGGGGGTAATGGAAGACAAGGTAATTAAAAACCAATTCGCTTCCGAATATATTTACAACCAATACAAAGACACCAAAACCTGCGGCGTTCTGTCGGACGACGACGCTTTCGGTTTCCGCCAAGTGGCCGAACCGATCGGCCTGATTGCCGGTATCATCCCGACCACGAACCCGACCTCTACGGCTATTTTCAAAAGCTTGCTCGCTTTGAAAACTCGCAACGGGATTGTGTTTTCCCCCCATCCGCGCGCTAAAAAGTGCACCATCGCCGCGGCCAAAATCGTGCTGGACGCCGCGGTGGAAGCCGGCGCTCCGGCGGGCATTATCGGCTGGATTGATAACCCGACCATGCCCCTTTCCAACGCGCTCATGCACCACAAAGACATCAACCTTATTTTAGCCACCGGCGGCCCCGGCATGGTGAAAGCCGCCTACTCCTCCGGCAAGCCGGCCATCGGTGTGGGCGCGGGCAACACCCCGGTCGTCATTGACGCCACCGCCAATATCAAAATGGCCGTCAGCTCCATTATTATGAGCAAAACCTTTGATAACGGGATGATCTGCGCCAGCGAACAGTCCGTCATCGTGGAAGACCCGGTGTACGATAAAGTAAAAGAAGAATTTATCAACCGCGGCTGCTATTTTGTGACGGGCAAAGACCGCAAAAAACTGGCCGAAACCATTGTGGTAAACGGCAAACTCAACTCTGGCATTGTGGGCCAAAGCGCCGAAAAAATCGCCGAGATGGCGGGCATCAAAGTGCCGGCGGGGACCAAAATCCTCATCGCCGAAGCCAAAGAAGTAAGCGACGCCGAACCCTTCGCCCGCGAAAAACTTTCCCCGGTGTTGGGTTTCTACCGCGCGAAAGATTTTAAATCCGCCGCGGACCTGGCCAAGGACTTAATCCTTTACGGCGGCGCCGGCCACACCTCCGTGCTGTATACGGACGAAGCCAACGAAGACCATATTGACTACTTCAAAGATATGCCCACCGCCCGCACGCTGATTAATATGCCTTCTTCCCAGGGGGCCATCGGCGACGTGTACAACTTCAAGCTCGCGCCCTCTTTGACGCTGGGTTGCGGTTCTTGGGGCGGCAACTCCGTCAGCGAAAACATTGGAGTCAAACATCTTATGAACGTGAAATCCGTCGCGGAACGCCGCGAAAATATGTACTGGTACAAAGTACCTTCCAAAATCTACTTCAAACGCGGCGCCCTGCCGCAGGCGTTGGCGGAACTGGCCGACAAGCACCGCGCCTACATCATCACCGATAAGACGATGGAACAGCTGGGCCACGTGCGCGCCGTAGCCGACGTGCTGGAAAGCCTCAACATCAAGTTCCGCGTGTTCTCCAACGTGTTGCCGGACCCGAACATCTCCAACGTGCAGGAAGCCTTGAACATCGCCAACTCTTGGCAGCCGGATATGATTATCGCCTTGGGCGGCGGCTCGGCCATTGACGAAGGCAAAATGGTGTGGCTGATGTACGAAAACCCGGACACCAGCTTTGAAGATATCGCCATGCGCTTTATGGATATCCGCAAACGCATTTACGCCGCGCCGCCTTTGGGCAAAAAGGCCGTGATGGTGGCCATCCCCACCACGTCCGGCACCGGTTCCGAAGTCACGCCGTTCACCATCATCACCGATGAAAAGACCGGCACCAAATACGCCATTACGGACTACGCCTTAACGCCCGATATGGCCATCATTGACCCGGAATTCGTGCTGAATATGCCCAAATCCCTGACGGCTTACTCCGGCTTGGACGTGCTGACCCACGCCATTGAAGCCTACACCTCCGTTTACGCCACGAACTTTACGGACGGCCAAGCCTTGGAAGCCCTGCGCCTGGTGTTCAAATACCTGGAAAAATCCTACACCTACGGCGCCAAGGACATCAACGCCCGCGAAAAAATGCACTACGCGGCCACCATCGCCGGTATGGCGTTTGCCAACGCGTTCTTGGGCTTGTCGCACTCTATGGCGCACAAGCTGGGGGCCATGTATCACGTACCGCACGGGTTGGCCAACGCGCTGCTGCTCTCGTACATCATTGAGTTCAACGCTACGGATAAACCCACCAAGCAGGGCTTGTTCCCTCAGTACAAATATCCGTTCGTCAAAGGACGCTACGGCAAGATTGTGGACTTCCTGCTGCCGCACAACAACCTGGGCGACGATAAGGACGCCAAAGTGCAGAAACTCATTGATATGGTGGAAGAATTGAAACACAAACTCAACATCCCCCGCTCTATCAAAGAGTACGGCATCCCGGAAAAGGAATTCTTGGACAACCTGGATAAACTGTCCGAACTCGCCTTTGATGACCAGTGCACCGGCGGCAACGCCCGCTATCCGTTAATCAGCGAAATCAAGGAATTGTACTTGAAAGCCTATTACGGAGAACCGGTCAAACACAAAGCCAAATAAGCTTTGCCGAAATTGCCGAAACAAAACCCCCGGCCCAAAGCCGGGGGTTTTTCGTGGCGCGGCGAACGCTGGGGCCGCCGGTGCAGCAATGTGCGCCGCCTAACGCGAAATGATATAATAGCACTATGGGATTGGAAGAATTAGAGGAAAAAGAGTATTTCTCTATCGGCGACGTCAAACGCATTACCGGCGTGCCGGAATATTCCGTGCGCTACTGGGAAGCCGAATTCGGCCTGATCCGCCCCATCCGCCTGGAAAGCGGCCACCGCCGCTACACCAAGGAAGACGTCTACACCATCCTTAAAATTAAAGACTTGATTTACAAGCACAAGCTGACGCTGGAAGGCGCCAAAAAGCAGCTCTCCAAGTATCAATTCCCCGCGGCGGGCGCCCAAGAAAAGCCCCGCACGGACATCAAACTTCTGACGGAAATTAAAGAAACGCTGGAAGATTTGTTAAAAGAATGATAAAAT
>CALUZE010000132.1 GCA_944325235.1 uncultured Elusimicrobiales bacterium
ATTGCGTGGCGGCGCTGGGGTTTAACAATGTGATGTACATTACCAAAGGCTGGGTGTTCCGGCTGCCGTTTTTCCGCTTTGTGATGAAGCGCGCCGGCTATATAGACGCCGAAACCACCCCGCCCGATGAAATGCTGACCCGCTGCCGCCGCGCGGCGGAAGCCGGGTGCGACATTGTGGTGTTCCCGCAAGGCTCGCGACGCAACCCGCAGGGGCGGTTTAAAAGCGGGGCTTTCTATTTGGCCGAAAAGCTGCACTTGCCGGTCATTCCGGTGGCCATTGGCGGCACGGGGCAAATGCTGGCGCCGGGGTCTGTGTGGCTCCACCCGTCCGACATTGTGCTTAAAGCCCTGGCTCCTATCCGCCCGGACGAATTTTCAGGTCCGCTCATTCACTTGGAAATGGCCCGCCGCACCAAAAGCGTCATTATGCAATTTTTGCAAGGAGAAACCTTATGAAAAAGTTAGCCGGTATTTTGCTTTGCGCGCTCGTATGCGCGGCCGGGTGCCGTTCGTTGGCGCCCGTGCACAACATTACGGATAAAACGGTGGTCGTGGCCGAAAGCACCACCCTGCAGGACGCTATTTTGTCGGCCGGGGCGTTAAAACACTGGGATATGCAAATCGTGCGGCCGGGGCTTATCCGGGCGGATTTGTTCATCCGCAGCCACGAAGTAAGCGTGGATATTGCCTATACGGACAGTTCGTATTCCATCACCTATGTTTCCAGCAAAAATATGAAATATAAGGAAAAAAAGAATACGATTCACCCCAAGTATAACCAGTGGATCCGCAATTTGGACGCCGCCATTATGCGCCAGGCGCGCGTGCCCCAGTTATGACGGAACCGTTTGCCCCGCAGGTGCTGGACCTGCTGCCCCATCGCCCGCCCATGCGGCTGATTGACGGCGTGTTGTCCGTGCAGGACGCTTCCTGCGAGGTGCGCAGCGTCATCGGCCCGGACCATTTGTTTTTGCGGGCGGACGGCACGCTGGCGCCGGAAGCGTTTTGCGAGATGATCGCCCAGGGCTACGCCATTGGCGAGGCCTTGCGCCGCCAGCGGGCCGGCTTATCCACTAACGGCGGAGGCTACCTGGCCAGCATACGCAATTTGGACGTGCACGCCTTGGCCCGCCGGGGCGACGAACTGCACACGCAGGTCACCATTCAGGAAGATTTTGACAATATGCGCATTGCCGCGGGCACCGTACGGCGGGGGGAAACCTGCCTGGCCACGGCAGTGGTCTATATTTATTTATGGGAAAACAAACCCTTATGAAACTGTTTTATATCTTGGCTGTGTTGGGGTGGAGTGTGTCCGCCGTGTGGGCGGGCCAAGTGCAGCCGCCCCAGCCGGCGGAAGTTTCGCAGCCGGGCGCCCAAACGCCTTTGGCCGCTCTGGCCGCGCGTTTTAACGCGGTGCAAACCATTCGCAGCCGCTTCGTGCAGGAAAAACAAATGGCTATGCTCACCGAACCGCTGGTCAGCACGGGCTCGTTTGTGTTTGCGCGCACGCCGGCGCAGCTGCGCTGGGAATATCAAACGCCTTTTCAAAACGGGTTTTTGATTACCGACGGCCAATCCTTCCGCTTGGACAAAGGCCAAAAACAGCCGCTTAAAAACAAACTGGCCACACAGGTGGCCCAGCAAATGTTTGTGTGGCTGGCGTTTGACGTACAAACCCTTTCCAAAACGTACCGCCTGGACCCTTTTGACGGCGGAATGAAACTCACGCCGCTGGCGGCCAAAAATTCACCGGTGGCGGCCATTTCCGTATGGTTCGCGCCGGATAATCCGCAGGCCGTGTCCCGCATTGAAATGACGGAACCAAACGGGGATAAAACCGTCCTCCGCTTTTCCGATACGCACATCAACGAGCCCTTGCCGGCGGGAGCGTTTGAATGAACGCGTGGGCGTTCTTTGCGCGTTATAAACACATCACGGCGGGTCTTCTGCTGGTGCTGTTGGCCGCGTGTCTGTACGGGTTGTTTCAGTTGCGGCCGGACGAAACCATCCACGCATTATTGCCTGCTTCCGTGCGGGGGCAAGTGGAACTGTTTGAACATTCCCCGCTGCAAAAAAAATTAATCGTAGCCACCGAAAGCGACGACCCTGCCGCCGCGCAGGCGGCCGCGCAAACCTTGCGCGGGCAGTTGGCCCGGGCCGGGCTCATCACACCGCCGCCGGCCCTGTCGGCCGATTTTCCGCTGCGTTTGTATCGGGCGTTGGCGCCGCGTTTTTCGCCGCAGGACGAACGCCAAACCGAACCGCGCCTTACCCCGCAGGCGGTGGACGAAAAAATGGCTCAAAATTACGAGCAGTTGTTTTCCCTGCAATCGTTTTTGCTGGGCGGGCTGTTGTGGACGGACCCGCTGGGGCTGACCGATTTAATGACGCAAAAACTGCAAGCGTTCTCCACGCTGACGGACAAGCCGTATCAGGACGGATTTTTTGCCTCGCCGGACGAACGCGTGTGGGTAGCGATGTACGACCTGCCGACCGGATCTGAGCAGTTTAGCCGGGTGGAACAATTTGCCGCGCAATTTGCCCGCCTGGCGCAGGAACTGCCGCAAGGGGTGCGGGCGTTTTACTTGGGCGCCTTGCGCTATACGCAGGAAAACGTATCCGTCATCCGCCGGGATTTAATCAAAATTACGGTGTTGGCGTTTGCGGCGCTGGCGGCGGTGTTTTGGCTGTTTTTGCGGCATCGGTCGGCGTTATTGATTTACCTTTTGCCGGTGTTTATTTTGCCGCCCGCCGCGCTGGCTACGTATGCGGTGTTTGGCGGATTATCCGGCATTACGCTGGGGTTTGGCAGTGTGGTGGCGGGGCTGTCGGTAGATTATTCGGTCTATATCTTTTTTGCGCTGAGCCACAGCCCGCTGGGGGCACAGGAAACCGTCGCCCATATGCGGCGGCATTTGGTGTATAACTACATTACGTCCCTGCTGTGCTTTGCGGCGCTGGCGTGTTCGTCGGTGGAGTTGTTCCGGCAGATTGCGGTGTTCTCGGCCGTCGGGCTGACGCTGGCGTTGGGGCTGGCGTTGTATATTTTCCCGCATTATTGGACGAACCTGCCCGTGCTGCCGGGTACGGCGGCGGAACGCGCGCTGCGGCCGCTTTCGCGTCGGTCGGCGGCGGTGGCGTTTGGGGTGCTGTTGCTGTGGGGCGGCGTGGGGGTAGCGTTGTGCCATTACAGCGCACAGCTGGAAGATTTAAACGCCCAAACGGCGCTTTTCCGGCGGGACCGCGCCGCGTTTGACCGCGTGTTCGGGCGCGAACAGCAAACCAATGCTCTGCTGTTTGTGCTGGGCAACACGCCCGAGGAGGCGCTGGAACGTTCCGAACGGCTTTCGCGCCGTTTGCCCGCACCGTTGGCCGCGGTGCAGCTGGTGCCGTCGGACGCTGCCCGGCAGGAAAACCTGGCCCGCTGGCGGGCGTTTTGGTCGGAAGAGCGCGTGAAAGATTTGCGCCACACGTTAGCGCAAGCAGGAGCCAAATGGAAGTTTAAGCCCGAAGCGTTTGAACCTTTTTTTGACAGTTTAAACAACACCGTTTCCCCGGCGGACGATGTGGACTTTACGGCGTTTTACAACCCGCTTGCCCAACTGCCGGACGGCCGCACCGCGGCCATACACAT
>CALUZE010000133.1 GCA_944325235.1 uncultured Elusimicrobiales bacterium
TACGGATTGCACCGGCGATATTGTGGTGGTGCATAACGGGATTATTGAAAACTATTTAACGCTACGCAGCAAATTGGAATCGCGCGGCCACCGCTTTAAAAGCGAAACGGACACCGAAGTCATCGCACACCTGATTGAAGAAAACTTGTTGCACGTCCGCGCTGCCAACGACCAGGACCGCCTGTTGAAAGCCGTACAAAAAACCAACAAAGAAATTGCCGGCGCGTATGCCTATGGCGTTTTGTGGGCGCGCACACCGGGGTTCTTGATTGGCGTCAAAAACCAAAGCCCGATGGTGGTGGGCCTGGGCAAGGACGAAAATTTCCTCGCGTCCGACGTGCCCGCATTCTTAAAGCACACCAACAAAGTGCTGTTCTTGGAAGACGGCGAAATCGCCCTCTTGCACGTGGACGGCGTGACCGTGCTGGATAAAGACGGCCACGAAAAAGCCGTCAAACCCGTCAAAATTTCCTGGGACCAGCAAACGGCCGAAAAGGGCGGCTACCCGCACTTTATGCTCAAGGAAATTTACGACCAGCCCCAAGCCATTGAAGACACCCTGCGCACCGCGCGCACGGACTTCGGCAAAATTTTAGGGTTGGATACGCAAGGCATCCGCGATTTGCGCAACATCCACATCATTGCCTGCGGTACGGCGTATCACGCCGGGCTGGTGGGCAAGTATTATATTGAACAGCTGGCAGGCATTCCGGTCAGCGTGGATTTGGCGAGCGAATACAAATACCGCGCCGTGCCGCAATTGCCCCACACACTGGCGATTGCCATCAGCCAATCCGGCGAAACGGCCGACACAATTGGCGCCGTCAAAAAAGCCAAAGAGCTGGGTTTCCGCACGCTGGCCATTTGCAACGTGCTGGGCTCCACGCTCACCCGCACGTGCGACAGCACGTTCTTCACGCACTGCGGGCCGGAAATCAGCGTGGCCTCCACCAAGGCGTTCACCAGTCAAATTACGTCTATGTATGCGCTGGCGTCCTTCCTGGGGCAGGCCAACGGCAATTTAAGTACCGCCGCGTTTGAAAAAGCCTACAAGGTGCTGATGACGCTTTCCAAAGCGATGAGCGAAGTGGTCAAGCTGGAATACGACGTGCGCCACTTAACGCGCAAAATTTACAAAGCGGACCGGTTCATCTTTTTGGGCCGCAACGTGAACTTCCCGATTGCGCTGGAAGGGGCGCTAAAGCTCAAAGAAGTTTCCTACCGCAGTGCGGAAGGCTTCGCCGCGGGGGAAATTAAACACGGGCCGATTTCCATTATTGATAAAGGCACGCCGGTGTTTATGCTCATGCCGCACGACAGCCTGTTTGAAAAAATGCTTTCGGCCTGCCAGGAATGCCGGGCCCGCGGCGCGTTTGTGGTGGCGATTACCACCAAAAACGGCGTTAAACAGGCAAACGACGTGTCGGACCAAGTTGTCGTAGTGCCGGAAACGGACCCCTTGCTTCAGCCGGTGCTCAACGTGGTGCCGCTGCAATTTTTGGCGTACTGGATTGCCAAACGCCTGGGCTGCGATATTGACCAGCCGCGCAACTTGGCCAAAAGCGTGACGGTGGAATAATGCGGATTATCGGCTTGGGGACGGATATCATAGAAGTAAAACGGATGGAACAATTCGCCCAAAAGCCGGGTGCGCTGGAGCGCATTTTTACTCCGCAGGAAATTGCCTACTGCCAGGCGCGCAAGAACCGGTACCAGCATTTGGCGGTGCGTTTTGCCGCCAAGGAAGCCGTGTACAAGGCCTTGCCGTTTGGCGGGGTGGCGTTTAAAAACATTCAGGTCACCAACCTGGAAAACGGCCGTCCCGTCGTGTCGGTAGCCGACGAACGGTGCAGGGACTTGCAAATTTTGCTTACGCTGTCGCATACGGACGCGTATGCCACGGCTACGGCGGTGGTGCAGCAATGAAACAAATCACACGTGATATTTTCCGCTCGCTTTTGCCCAAGCGTCCGCGCCAGGCGCACAAAGGTTCGTTTGGACGGGTGCTGGTAGTGGCCGGTTCGCGCACGATGTGCGGGGCCGGGTTTTTGTGCGCCAAAAGCGCCTTGCGGGCCGGAGCGGGCATGGTGTTTTGGGCACTGCCGGAAAGTATGCAGCCTGCGTTTGCGGCCGCGTTGCCGGAAGCCATTACGCTGCCGATGCCGCAGAACCGCCGCGGCGAAATCGCGCCCGAAGCCTTTGACTTGTTGTCGGATTTTATTCGGCTGCGCCAGCCGTCTTTGATGGTCCTGGGGCCGGGCATGGGCGAAAGCCCGCTGTTGCCGCGGGTGCTTACGCAGGGGCCGCTGCCCCTGGGGGCGGATGCCGACGCGTTAAACGCGCTAGCCCGGCAGAACGGGTGGGGCCAAACGTGGCCCCGCCAACGGCCGTGCACTGCTACGCCGCACCCCGGCGAAATGGCCCGCTTGTTGGGCACGCGCACCGCAACGGACGAAACAACACGAAAGGAACAAGCCGAAATGCTGTGCCAGCTGACGGGCAGCATTAGCATTTTAAAAGGCGCCGGCACCTTGGTGTGTGCCCAGCGGGAAGGACAGTTATACCTGTGGCAGAACACGACCGGCGGTCCGGCCTTGGCCAAGGCGGGCTCCGGTGATGTGCTGTCCGGCGTGATTGCCGGGTTGTGGGCGCAACTGGGCACCGCGGAAGGATTTAATACGCAAACCGCCCTTAAAGCTGCTTTGTGCGGGGTTTATTTGCACGGGCTGGCGGGCGATTTGGCCGCCGTCAAACGCACCGATTACGGCGTGTTGGCGGGCGACACGGCCGACTATATCCCGCAAGCGCTTTTGGAAACGCTGGCGTAATTTGGTTGGGAAGGAGCAGGTATGAACCCTATCTTGTATGTGATTTTGGCAATTGTATGTGTGCTGGCGCTGGTGGCGCTGGGCACGGTCTATTTTTGTATGCGCACGGCCAAAAAAGTGCTGCACCCGGCGTCCAAGCGCAAGCCGTTAGACGCCTGGCCGGACCAATTCGGCCTGCCGTATGAAAACATTTATTTCAAGACCGAAGACAAGGTGCAAATCAAGGGTTGGTTTATCCCCAGCGAACAAGAATCCAACAAAACCATTATTTTAATGCACGGTTGGGGAATGAACCGCGCGGATATTTTAAAAAACACCTACTTTCTGCACGATTTGGGCTTTAACCTAATGTATTTTGATTTCCGCGCGCTGGGGGAAAGCGGCGGAAAGACGAGCTCTATCGGCTACCTGGAACTGAAAGACGTGGCCGCGGCGGTGCGGTTCTTAAAAGAAACCCGCCCGCAGCTGTGCGAACGCATCGGTCTGTACGGCCTTTCCATGGGCGGAATGGTGGCCATTTGCGAAGCCGCCCGCAACCCGGAAATCGTGTGCGTGGTGGCGGAAGCGTCGTATTATTCGTTCCGGCGGGTGGTGTCCCGCTGGGCGTGGGTGCACAACCGGGTGCCGTATTTCCCGCTGATTCCGATTATTCTGCACTACATCCGCAAATACCTGCGCGTCAATCCGGAGCGGTACAGCCCCAAATATAATATCCCCAAAATTGCGCCGCGGCCGGTGTTT
>CALUZE010000134.1 GCA_944325235.1 uncultured Elusimicrobiales bacterium
AAAAATGTTTGGATTTTTGCCGAAGCCCAGCGCGGCAAATTAAGCCCGACGGCTTTTGAACTGTTAAACGCCGGCCGCAAACTGGCCGACGATTTGGGCGAAAAACTTTGCGCCGTATTGCTCGGCTACCAGGTGGAAAAATTCGCCAAAGATTTGTTTGAACACGGGGCGGACGTCGTGTACGTGTGTGACGACAAAGCCCTGGAAAATTACGTGGACGACGTCTACGCCAAAGTGCTGGCCGATATGGTGGCGGAATATAAGCCCAACAAATTTTTGCTGCCCGCTACCAACTTGGGCCGCTCGCTTTCGGCCAAGACGGCTATTTTTGTGGGTACCGGTTTGACGGCGGACGCGACGGAAGTGGTCATCCACAAAGAAGACGGCCAACTCTATGCCACGCGCCCTACGTTCGGCGGCAACCTGATGGCCACCATCACCTGCACGCATACGCGGCCGGAAATGTGCTCCCTGCGCCCGATGTCCTACGAAAAGGCCCCTTTGCAGGCGGGCCGGACGGGGGAACTGGTCAAATTTGCGTTTAACCCGGCCAAACATACGTCCTTGGCCAAGTTTTTGGAATTTATCAAAAGCAAGGGCGACGATATGGATTTGTCGGAGGCGGAAATCATCGTGGCCGGCGGCCGCGGCGTGGGCAAGGCGGAAGGCTTTTCCCTCTTGCACAAGCTGGCGGAACGCCTGGGCGGTGCGGTGGCGGCTTCGCGCGCGCCGGTGGACAGCGGCTGGATTGACTACCGCTACCAAATCGGCCTGACGGGGCGCACCGTAAAACCGAAAGTGTACATTGCGTGCGGCATTTCGGGCCAAATTCAGCATATGGCCGGGATGAGCGGCTCGGACGTGATTGTTGCCATCAACAAGGACCCCGAAGCCCCCATTATGAAAGTGGCCAACTATGCCGTGCAGGGCGACTTGTACGACGTAATTCCCGCGATGCTGGAAGTGCTGAAATAGTATTTTGGGAAAATCTGCGGCGGACAGCCTGGGCTGCCCGCCGCTTTTTTATGTGCTTTTCCCGGCGGGAAAAAGTACATAAAAGCGCCCGGCACGGGGTCCCATAAAAATCACTTCCAAGCTGGAAATTATTTATTGTACTTTTCTGGCAGCAGCAAAAGTACCAAAAAGACTGCGCCCCAGGGAGCCACAAAAATCACTTTCAAACGGGGAATTTTATAACTCGCGCGCTTCCCGCGCTCAAACAATAAAATTTCGGGTCCGTTTGAAAGGCCTTTTGTAGACGGCTCTAAAGGGGCGGTTTAACGGCAACAACGACGACACAAGCGAAAACAGCGGCAACAGCGACAACAGCGGGAACAGCGGCAACAGCATAAGCGGAAAACGACTTCCCTGGTGGGATAGTGCGGTGTTGCGGAAAGCGTGTTGCTAAACCCGCCGCGTGAGCGGGTATAGAGAGGGACCCCCGGCTTTGGAAAACATTCGTTGTCGGTGTTTTCCTTTTGTGTAAGCGTAACCAACGGAACCTGTTGGAGACAGCGCCCCTCGGTCTGGTGGGCCCTGCCCCGAGGAGGGAGTAGAGCTGGTCTTGATTTTTTTTTTTTTTTTTGATAAATTTTGCGTATGAGCAAAATTAATCAAAACATGCGTTCAGCTAAAAAAAATTCCGTAAAACGCCTATTAGGTGGGTTTACGCTTATTGAATTGCTAGTAGTCGTTTTAATCATCGGCATTTTGTCGGCAATTGCAGTGCCTCAGTATCAACGGGCCGTGTTAAAAAGCCGTCTGGCAACGGTTCAAGCAAATGTAAAAGCTATCGCTCAAGCGGCAGAGGTATATTATTTGGCCAACGGCCACTACAGTAATGATGATTTAAGCGTGTTGGATATTTCCGGATTAGAGGGGTGTGCATTCCAAGAAGCTGGGAAAATTCAGTGTGCTAATTCGTCTTACGATTATAATGGTGGTCCTTATGCACAAGGGGCCGGCGAACATGTGGTAGGGTATGTAACCAAGGATGGAAAGGGTGTAATTGGATATGCCCAGTATTTCCAACATACCCCACTAAATGCTAATACGCGAAGGTGTATGGCTGTAACCAATACAGGAATGTCGCACGATATCTGCAAATCTATGGGCGGCGTGAAAATCGACAACAATAAATACCAACTGCCGTAAACAATCAACGTATCAAATAGGCTTCTTTGCCGTCCAGCGTGATGGGGGCGTCGTCGTTGGCTTGGGTTTGGCAGAAGTTTTTGCCCGCACCGTTTAGCGGAATGCACGCCAAGCTGGCAAAATTGTCCGTGGTGGACAGTTGATACGCCGCGTGCGGGTTGGCGTCCGTCTGCGTGAAAAGGGCCTCCCAGCAGGGGTTATTGGCGTCCCCGGTCGGGCGGCAAATCACTTGGCCGGTGTATTTCTTTAAATTGGCTTTTTGCAATCGTTGGGTCATGCGGTCAGCTTGTTCCTGGCTCATAAATTTCCCGGTCACAAAATTTTTTTGCCGGCCCCACAACACCACCACTTCCGTCATACGGGCGCTTTCCACCGCATTAAAATAGTACGGCACGGCCACCGCCGCCAATATGCCCACAATCAGCACCACCACCAACATTTCCAACAACGTAAATCCGTTTTTCATAGTTTGTTTTCTCCCTTTCACAGCACGCGCACTTTGTATCCTTCTTTTTGCAGAATGGCGGCGGTTTGGGCCTTTTTATCACCCTGAATTTCCAACCGTCCTTCTTTGACGGTGCCGCCGCAGCCGAGCGATTTTTTAATTTTTTTAAGCAAATCTTCTTTCCCTTGCGGGTGGAGCGGCAGTTTTTCCACCAGCGTCATCCCGCTGCCTTTGGCGTTTTTGGCAAACCGCACGCGCACGGGTTCGGTTTGCTTTTTGGGGGCGCCCAACTGGTTGCACACACAGGGAATGTGGCGGCAGTGCGGGCAAAAATTCGGGTCGGTGGAGAAGAAAATTTCGTCCATCAGTGTGCCTCCTCCAAGTATTTGGCCAGCAGCGTTTTGAGGGCGGCTTCGTCGGCCTGCAGCCCCAAGGACCACGCGGCCTCGTGCAAAATATTTTCCAAAATTTCCGGCAGGCGCGTTTCCAGGTCCGCCAGCGACAAATTGCGGTCCATGCGCAAGTAATCTTCCAGCACGGTGGCCTGTTGTTTGCCGAACAAGGCGCGCAGGGCGCGGGTGTTGTTGATTTTAAAGCGGAAGTATAACGGGCCGCCGAAAGACAGCCGGTTTAAAAATTTACGGGCCGAAAGCAGGAACAGCGTTAAATTTTGCGCCAGTTTTTCGATGTGAATGGTCTTGGCGGTGTGGCCGTTGACGATTTCTTCCTGCGTGATGATTTGCTTGCTCATCACCAACCCGTAGGAGTTAAATTCGCTCATGCGGTACAGACCGCGCTTGTTGGAAATGACGGCCGCCCCGTCCTGCACGGGCTGAAGCGGAAACGCCGGGTCCGCCAGAATACCCCAGGGGGCACGGGTGGAAGAATGCTTGATGATTTCGGGCAGTT
>CALUZE010000135.1 GCA_944325235.1 uncultured Elusimicrobiales bacterium
GTTGAACATGTCGTTTTTCAAGTCCACATTGGCAAAAGCGTTCCAAAAGTTGTTTTTGGAGCTGTCTTCGGTATAGGCGTTGTAGCCCACCAAGCCGGTGGCCGAAAGTTCCATACCGGAACCGGGCACATTGGCTTTGTAGTTGGCGCCCACCTGGGTGGAGCTGATGAACGAATCTTTGGTGTTTTCGTCAGTCAGGTAGATGTTGTCATCGTAGCTGACGTCTTCGGACACCATAAATTTAAGCGGCGTCTGGGCGGCGGCAGGCCACGCCATCAGCACGGTTAAAAATACGATTGCAAGTTTTTTCATATCGTGTGTGTTCTCCTAAAACTTAGCGCGGAGCCGACGGGCTGAGCGTTTCAGATTCGTAAACGTTCTGAGTGGCCTGTTGGGAAGCCGTGCTGCTTACGGCCGTTTCGGCTACGAAAGCAGGAACTTCTTCGGAAGCGGTGTCGGCCGAAGTCTGCAAAACATTCTTGGCGGAAACGGTGGCCCCTTTCGCTACGCCGGCGGTTTTGCCGTTAGCGTCCGTTACCGTAATATAACCCTGATTGACGGTGATGAGCTGCGTGTTGGGATTGACGGAGAACGAAGCGTTGCCGGTAGCATTGACGGTGGCGTTGTTGATTTTTACGCCAGCGAAATTGCTGCCTTCTACCGTTACATCGCCGTTGGCGGCTTGTTTAACGGTTACTTTTACGCCTTTGGGAATAAACACTTTTACCCCATTGTACGTTACAGTGGTATCCATATTGCCTGTGGAGGATACGATACTGCCGCTGTTGTAATTGGTCGTTTTGCCGTTAGCTTCTACGGTTACCGCAGCTTGCGCCGTGGCAGCCAGCAAAAGTGCGCCAAAGACCAAAGCAAGATTTCTTTTCATACGAATGGCGAACTCCTTTTATAATTTTTAATACTTCTAATAAAGAATAGCATATTTGGATAAGAATTGCTGAAATAATATTTATTAAAAATGATTAGTTTCTTTGCGGCGCGCGGGGGTAGGATATAAAAGCAAATAATGCTACAATAATGTAATCTTGCATGGAGGAAACTATGATTCACACGCGTTTTGTTGCGCGCTTTTGCGCACTAGTGGCAGCCTGTGTGCTGCTTCCCGCGGCGCTACAGGCGGCCGCGCCCGCATTAAAAGTTTTGTCCGCCACGCCCAAAGGCCAACTGACCTACACCGGGCGTCAGGCTGTTAACGTTACGTTTAACCAACCCGTCGTGGCGTTGGGGGAAGAAAGTGCCTTCTCGTCCGCCGATTGCCCCATTTCCGTTACGCCCGCGGTGAAAGGCTCCTGCCGCTACAGCGGCACGCAAACGCTGGTGTTTGAGCCCGCGTCCGACTGGCCGGACTCCACCGCTTTTACCGTGCGTTTAAAAGCCGGTTTTAAGTCGGCCGTTTCGGGCAAAGCCTTGGCGCAGGACTATACGTTTTCGTTCACGACGCCCCGCCCGCAAGTCAACCTGGTGCGCCCCGGCAACAACGAACGCTGGATTAATTTAAACCCTACCTTATATGTAGTATTTAATATGCCGGTGAATTTGGAAACCATCAACAACTATGCCGAGCTTTCCTATATGGCGGCACCGGAACCGACGCTGAGCGAAAAAATCGGCTTGTCCAAATCCAAACGCCCCGACGTCAAAAAAACCGTTCCGCTCATCATTCGCCCCATCAGCCAGCTGGAATGGGAAAAAGATTTCTCCTACTATCAAAAAGAACGCATCGTGGCGGTGAGCGCCTTGGATTCCCTGCAAAAAGGCACCCGCTACACACTCACCTTTAAAGAAGGCCTGCAAGGCACCCGCGGTACGCTGGGAATGGCCAAAGCGTACCAAACCAACTTTTACACGTACCCGGAACTGGCCGTGCTGGACACGCTCAAAGACGGCTGCCTGCCGTTTGTGCCGTCGGTGGATTTTTCCTCCCCGGTCCGCATGCGCGAACTGTTCGCCGCGGCCACGGTGGAGCCGGCCTCGGCCAAGCGCCAGATGACGGAACAGGAATTAAACGCCCTGGGTACCGACCGGGTGGACGACAAAGCCGGCACGGCGTATTTCCGCACGCCGCTTTCGTTTTTGGATTTACAGCCCGGGCAGAACGTCACCGTTACGCTGGGCAAAAACCTGCGGGACATTTACGGCAACGCGCTGGGGCAGGATTATACGTTTACCGTCACCAACAACGGCTATTGCCCGGCGGTGGATTTTTCGGGCGGGTTGGGCGTGCTGGAAAGCTATTTAAGCCCGCGCCTGCCGATTGATTTGATGAACACGCCGTCCCTGCCGGTGCGCGGGGCGCGGTTTAATAAAGAAAACTTCATCCCCTTTGACCAAGCCTCCAGCGGCTACTGCGCGCAGAAACCGCTGACGGACCCGACCTTCTCGGGCAATTATACGTTTAAAGACGTCAAAGACCGCACCTACAAAACGTTTATTGATTTGTCCAAATTCAACCCGACCGCCAAAGACAGCGTGGTGTTCAGCCAAGTAAAACTGACCGATAAAAAATACGGCGAAAAGGGCTGCTGGATTTCCTCCACCGATAATATCACCGACGTAGGCGTAACGTTCAAAACCTCGCCGGAGGGCATTTTGCTGTGGGCCACTTCGCTGCAGACGGGCGAACCGATGGCCAACCTGGCGGTGGAACTGCGCGATAAAACCAACAAAATTTTGTGGACGGGCAGCACCGATATGAACGGCCTGGCCCGCGCCCCGGGTTGGAAAAAGCTGGATACGGTCATCCCCTCGTGGGGCCAGCCGGAAATTTACGCTTTCGTTTCCAGCGCCGGCGGCGACGCGGTCGTCAGCAGTCTGTGGAACCAGGGGCTGGAGCCGTGGCGCTTTAATTTAAGCTACGATTACAACCCGCAGCAGGAATACATTCGCTCCGTTTTATTTGCCGACCGCGGCGTCTATCGTCCCGGCGAAACGGTGTACCTCAAGGGCCTTTCGCGCCTGATGTCGGACGGCGCCTGGCGCCTGCCGGACGTGGTGCGCGGCACCGTGTTCATCAGCGACGCCCGCGGCGAAGAAGTGTTTAAACAGGATGTTACCGTTTCTTCGGGGATGGGCACGTTTGATTTGAAGTACGACATTCCCCAAAACGCTTTTACCGGCAACTGGACCGCGCGTTTTACGCCCACGGTCAAAAACGCGCAGGATGTTTCTTCCGCGTATTATTCGTTCTCGGTAGAAGCCGTCAAGCAGGCGGATTTTAAAGTGAACCTGCGCGCGGAAAACCAAGACTATGTGTCCGGCCAGGAAGCCGCTTTTGCGGCGTCGGCGCAGTACAACTTCGGCTCCCCGCTGGCGGACGCCAAAGCCCAATGGACGCTGCGGCGCGAAATGGCGTGGTTTGAGCCGGAAGAATACGACGGCTACACCTTTACGCCCTATTTCCTGCGCGAAAACGAATATAAGGATAAAGGCAAACTGCTG
>CALUZE010000136.1 GCA_944325235.1 uncultured Elusimicrobiales bacterium
ACTCAGCCGGTTTGTTTTACAAGTTTTAACACAAAAACCCCGGTCTTTCGGACCGGGGTTTTTGCGTAAAACAAGTGTTTATTTGTTATACGGTTTGAGCGATTCGGTGTAAATCGCGCGGACCGCATCTTTGGTAGCTTCGGTCGGAGCGATGCCCAACATACCGCCCAAGGAAGGCGTGTTGAAAGCCAAGTTCACCAGTTTGTCCACATCGGCCGCGGAGAAGCCTTCATCTTCCAGCTTGTGCGTAGAGCCGACGGAGAACAACCATTTTTCCACGCCCAGCGCGGCTTTTTCCGCTTCGCAGGCGCAGCCGGTCAAACCGGGCACGATCGGGGCTAACACTTCGGCCAACGTGGCGGCTTTGGCGGCATAGATGTTCTTAATCACAGCCGGCAACAGCATCGCCAAGCCCAAACCGTGGGTCAAGTGCGGGTTCACGCCGGAGAGCGGGTGTTCCAACGCGTGCGTGTAGTGCAGCATACCGTTATCAAAGCTGATACCGGCAATCAACGCCGCATACGCCAGGAAGTAGCGCGCTTCCAGGTTGGTCGGGTCCTTGAGGGCCACGGGCAGATATTCGCTGACGAGCTTCACCACCGACAAGGCCAAATCAATGGCGTAGGGCGAGGTGACTTTGGTCGTAGAGGCTTCCACCACGTGGTTGACGGCGTCAATAGACACGTAGCGGGTCTGGTTTTCGGACAAGCCGGTCATCAAAGCCGGGTCGTCAATGGAATAGAGCGGGTAAATGCAATCGTAAGCGATGGCGGGCTTGAAGTTCTTTTCTTCAATGCTTACCACCGCAAAGCGGTTGGCTTCGGAACCGGTGCCGTGCGTCAAGTTGATGGCGATAATCGGCGCGGCTTCGGTCGGCGTAAATTTAAATTCAACCAGTTCTTCCGCCGTGTGGCCGGGGTTCTTCATCAAGATAGCCACGCTCTTGCCCGCGTCAATGGCGGAACCTCCGCCGATGGCGATCATCGCCTGGGCGCCAAAGTCCGCCGCCATTTTGGCCGCTTCGTTGACGTGGTGCGTGTTCGGGTTCGGGGTGACTTTGTCGTAGTGGACGTACGTAATGCCGTTATCCGCAAACGCTTTGGTCACGTGGTCCCACGCGCCGGTTTTTTTGTAAGAGCCGTGGCCCGTTACCACGATTACTTTGCTGATCCCCCTGGATTTCAAATCTTTGCAGATGTCCGCAATTTTGGTAATGGCACCCACGCCGAAATACACCAGCGTGCGGCTGCGAATCTCGCGGATATCACGAATATTAATATCTTTTTCCCACATAAACTCCCCTCCTTTAATATGGTACTGTCTTCCTCTTTAATATACCATATTGCAAGCCCTTCGGACACACCCTTTTGACGGAATTTTTCCATAAAAAACCGCCCCGGAAAAACTGGGGCGGCAGCTATGCAAAACCACCTTATTTAAAGCGAATGTTTAGAAAGGAAGTTAAATAATAGTCGGCCTCGCGGAGCATCGTCGGTTGGTCTTTGCGGGCGTGGCGCTCGGCCACGGCAGCCGTAACAAACCCGGCTTTTTTGGCGGTCTGCAGGGCATACAGGGCGTCCTCCACCACCAGGGTGCGGGCCTTGGAAGTACCCAAGCGGGCCAGGGCGGCTTCGTACACGGCGGGGCTGCGTTTGCCGACGCCGACATCGTCACACGTGATGATGAAATCAAACGAGTTGAACAGCCCCAAGCGTTTTAAGGCCGCTTCGGCCAGTTCCCGGTCGGACGCGGTGGCCACGCACAGCTTTACGCCCTGCGCGCGCAAGAAACGCACCAAGGATTCCACCCCGGCGCGGGGCAAAATATCCTGGAAATAATGGGCGCGGATGGGTGCCAGCGTCTGGCGCAGCAATTCTTCAGCCGGTTCCGCAAATCCGTACATTTCTTTGATGTAGCGCGCCCCGTCCAAAAGCGACATTTTTACCAGTTTTTCCTGCAACCCGGCCGGCGGTTCAATGCCGCGGCTGCGCAAAAAGTTCACGGCGGAATTGTCCCACGCGTCCAACGAGTTTAGCAAAGTTCCGTCCAAATCAAAAATGACGGCGTCTACATGTTTTTTGGCAGGGAATACATCTAATTTTTGCTCAATGCGCTGTTGGAGTGCCGCACGCAGCGCGCTTCTCTGCAGCGGGGCAGACCGAAGCGGCGGGACCGGGCTTTTTACCTCCGCGCGGCCGTTTAGCGCCCGCGTGTTCAGAAACGACCACGCCGGCAGTTGCTGCAGCGCCCCGCGCACGGAAAGCGGAGCCGCTACCCCCTTTTGTAACGCGCGGCGCCAAACCGTTACATTCCGTTGGGCCAACGCCTGCTGCGGGGCCGCTGCCAAAGCAAGGCAGACGGCTAAAAATAGTGAAAAACGACGCATATGGTTCATTAGTATATTTTACTTTTTTGCCGGGTAACCGGGCAACCCGTCCGCTCAAAGGCACATCAAAAACCCTTTATTTTATAAAGGCTTTTTTAATTTTTCTAACAGCATTCATTTGAATTTGTACCCCTAAAAAATATACAATATAGAAAATGAAACAGAATAGAAAAACCTGGCAGGGTACCTCCAAAAAAAGGCGCAATTCGGCCTTTTTTATTTTTGTCTTTCTGGGCATGCTTACCGCGTTCGGCCCGTTCGTAACCGATATGTACTTGCCCAGCCTTCCGTCCATGACGTTCTACTTCAACGCCAGCACGTCCCTTGTACAGCTGGGGCTTACGTTCTCCATGCTGGGGCTGGCGGCAGGGCAAATTGTGTTCGGCCCGTTAAGCGATAAATTCGGCCGCCGCAAACCGCTTTTGGCGTCTATGATTTTGTTCCTGGTCTCCACGTTGGCGTGTATTTTTGCCCCCACGATTGAAATCTTCATCGCGCTGCGCTTGCTGCAAGGCATTGCCGCCGCGGGCGGAATTGTGATTTCCCGCTCGGTAGCGACGGACAAATTTAAAGGCGCCAACCTGGCCAAAGCCTTGGCCATCATCGGCGCCATCAACGGCGTAGCCCCCGTGGCGGCCCCCGCCATCGGCGGGGCGGTGCTGAAAGTGACCGGCTGGCAGGGCATTTTCGGCGTGCTTTGTGCGGTGGGCGTACTGCTTACGGCCGCGTGCATTCACTTCAACGAATCGCTCTCCCGCGCCAAACGCTCCAAAGAAAAACTGACCCACACCTTCAGCCTGTTTAAAATCGTGCTGCAAAAACGCAAATATATGCTGTATGTGCTGCAGTTGGCTTTTTCCCAGGCGATTTTGTTTGGCTACATTGCAGCTTCGCCGTTCATCATCCAGCAGCACTACGGCTTCAGCCCGTTGGCGTTCAGCCTGTTCTTTGCGGCCAACGCCGCGGCGATGATTGCCGGAAAGAAAAAGCAGGCGCGACAAACCCCTTCCGAGTCCCTCCGGGAACCGGAACAA
>CALUZE010000137.1 GCA_944325235.1 uncultured Elusimicrobiales bacterium
AGGTTCATCAGCCCCGTGGCGCACGCGTCGGCCGCCCCCACGCTGGGCCCGTTGATTTTAAGCGCCTGGGCCACCGTGGCCAGCGGGGAATGGTTCATAATCTGCAAAAAATCGGACGTTTTAATCAGTTCCAGGTGGTTGGCTTGGCATTGGGCGGTGATTTTAAGCCAGACGGAAATGCTGTTTAGGGTGGATCCCATAAAAAAGCCCAATCCGTCGGGCGGAGTCGTATATCCGGCCTGGCGCAGGGCTTCCTGCGCGGCGGCGTAAGCATAAAAAGCCATACGGCTCATGGAGCGGCGGGCTTGGCGCGGAATGTACGAAAAATCCATTTCCGGCACGGTGGCCGCCACTTTGGTTTTTACCATCGGCAGGGCTTCCAGTTCGGGCACGGTGTGCATACAGCCGGTTTCTGCGGCCAGCCCGTTCCATAGGGCTTCCACGCCCGCCCCGAAAGGGGAAACGGCCCCCATCCCGGTTATCACAACTTTCCCAGAAGTATCACGCATACACAAATCCAAAAGAGAGTACAACTTAAGCAATGGGCGGCTTACATACAAACGCCGCCGTTAACGAAAAACGCCTGCCCCGTAATGTACGACGCTTTGGGCGAGCACAAAAAGCTGACCATATCGGCCACTTCCTGCGGGGTGCCCAAGCGGCGCAGCGGGATAAGGGGCAAAATTTTATCCATCGGCAAACCGTCCAGCATATCGGTTTCAATAAACCCCGGCGAAACGGCATTGACCAAAATGTTGCGTTTGGCCACTTCCAGCGCCAAGCTGCGCGTGGCGCCCACCAGGCCCGCCTTGGCGGCTGAGTAGTTGGTTTGGCCCGGCACCGGAGCGTGCGCCGCGGCCGAGGCGATATTGACAATGCGCCCCTGCCGCTGGTGAATCATCGCGCCCAGCACGGCTTTGGTCACGTTAAAAAATCCGCCCAGCACCGTTTGCAGCACCTGGTTCCATTCGGTGCCGTTCATCCACACCAGCAGGTTATCGCGGCGGATACCGGCATTGTTGATAAGCGCATACGGGGCCTGCTGCTGCAAAAGCGGCTGCAACGCGTTGTTCACGGCGGTTTCGTCCGCCACGTCAAACGGCAGCAGGGTGCATTTGGCGCCGAGGGCCTCTATGGCCGCGCGGGCTTCCTGCGCCCGGGTGTGGTTGGAATGATAGTTGAGCCAAATATCAAAACCGTCCTGCGCCAGCTGTTTGGCAATCGCTAAACCGATGCCGCGGCTGCCGCCGGTTACTAAAGCAATTTTGCGGGGAGCGGAAGGATTCATTGTAAACCCGCTCCAAATAACATAAAATCAAGCATACCATATGATAACTAAAAACAACCCAAAACACAATACAGTTTACCGTCGCAAACGCACGGATAAACGCACCATGGCGGACGTAGCGTTTGACGCGCAAAAAATCGTTTTCGCGCCGATCAGTTTTCAGGCCGCCCGCGCCCTGCGCGACCTGGGGCTGTTGGAAACCCTCAACAACGCTCCTGCCGACGCCGACACCCTGGCGAAAAAAACGCACCTCTCGCGCTATGCCGTGCAGGTGCTGCTGGACATCGGCACGGACCTGGGGCTCGTTTCCCGCCAGGACGGCCTTTACAACATCACCCCTGCCGGGTGGTTCATCCTGTGCGACCCGATGACCCGCGTGAATATGGATTTTGTAAACGACGTGTGTTACCAGGGAATGTTTGATTTGCAAAACTCGTTAAAAAAGGGAAAACCGACCGGCTTAAAGGTGTTCGGCCGCTGGAAAACCATTTATGAGGGTCTTTCCCGCCTGCCGGCCCCCAACCGCAAGAGCTGGTTTTCGTTTGACCATTTTTATTCGGACATCGCCTTCCCGGAAATTTTGCCGATCGTGTTTGCTTCGTCCCCCAAGATGATTTTTGACATCGGCGGCAACACCGGCAAATGGGCGAACAAATGCCTGTCCTACGATAAAAACGTACGCGTAACGCTGGTGGATTTGCCCGGCCAGCTGGCCGTAGCCAAAAAGAACCTTAAAAAATACGGCAAGCGCACCGCGTTTGCGGCGGCCAACCTGCTGGATAAAAAATCCGTCATTCCGCAGGGGGCGGACGCATTTTTGATGAGCCAGTTTTTGGATTGTTTTTCCCCACAGGAAATCGTGTCCATTTTAAAGAAAGTCAAAAAGGCCGCTTCCCCCCACAGCGAAATCTATATTTTGGAACCGCTGCGCGACCGCCAGCAATACGACGCCGCCGTGTTCTGTTTGAACCACATTTCGCTGTATTTTACCAACCTGGCCAACGGCAACAGCAAAATGTACAGCCTGGCCGAAATGCAGCAATGTATTGAAAAAGCCGGACTGAAAATAGACAAAATTTTTGACCAAATGGGCCGTTTTGCCTATACGCTGATCCGCTGCAAAATCTGACACCAAAAGGGCCGCCCCTACAGGCGGCCCTTTCTGTAAATCCTCTTTTCCGTGTGCTACGCTTTGTCAGGAACGGCTTTTTCCTGCGGATAGGCGCGGCGGTATTCCAAGGCAAACAATAGGAATTTACCCGGGTATTTGAACCCGTCCGGAGCCAGTTCCCAAAAGATACGATTTTGCGGCGTAATCTTTTTGCTCACCCAGCGGTGCCACCGGGCGGAATCCGGCCGCACGGTCGTGGCGTTCCCTCCCGCCTGGCGCCATTTGGTATAGCCGTCCACCCACTGTTTAAAAAAGTAATAGCACCAAAATTTACGGTGCCCCGTGGAATGCACGATAAAGGCTTTTTTTAATTCTTTCTTGCCGGACGAAGCGGGCAAGTTATACAGCGGGGAACAAATTTCCACCGGCAGGGAAAATTCCTGCAGCATTAAATTAATCAGGCCCTGGTCCCCCAAATACACGCAATCGGCGTATTGCTTGAGCATGCGGTACAGCCACTGCCGGATTTGGCCCCCGGATACGGCAAAAGCCTCCCGATTGAGCACGATAAACCCCGCGTTGTAGCAAGGGGCGCTCATATCATAGCCGGGGATAGGGCGCAGAAAATTATTTTGCACCGTCGGGCAATCGTCCACGGTCAAGGCAATCGGACCGTGAAACTCGGACAGCACCGGGAACAGTTCCTTCTGCACCAGAATATCCGAATCTAGGCAAATCCCGCGTTCGTACTTTTCCAAGAGCGAAAACGCTTCAAAACGGGCATACAGCGCAGGCGTAAACTGGCGGATAAACGGCGTGCGTTCAATATCGGCGGGCAGGTCGTAGTCTATAATATGAAATTTGCCT
>CALUZE010000138.1 GCA_944325235.1 uncultured Elusimicrobiales bacterium
ACCGTCTGCCGGCCAAGTACGTCATCCACACCGTAGGTCCCGTGTGGCACGGCGGAAACCGGGGCGAGGCCGACAAACTCCGCGCCTGTTATGTCCATTCGCTGGAACTGGCCGAAGCGTACCGGTGCCATACGGTGGCGTTTCCGTGTATTTCTACGGGCGTGTACGGCTATCCGCAGGCGGCCGCGGCGCAGATTGCCGTTTCGGCCGTGCGGGAAATGTCCCCCCGCCTGCAACACGTACAAGAAGTGATTTTTGTGTGTTTTTTGCCTGAAGACGTTTCCTACTACGAGCAATTACTGCAACAGCCCTAAATCCATAAAAATCCTCGGTGTGACCGAGGATTTTTGCATATTGTTTCCCGGTTTATTTTAATTGCTAAACGTTACAGATACGGCCTGCGGGCCGGACAAGTCCGGCAGGTGTTCCACGCGGCCGATGCGGGTGTAGCGGTAAGGCGTGTGGAAAGACGCATAAAACAGCACCAGGCAATCGTCACCAAACAGCATAATGTCCCCCGCGCGGATATCCCCCACCGCTTGCGGTGCAGACGGCAAGGATTTGGAAAGGTAGGCGTATTTTTCGTTGCCGTTTAATTCTTGCATTTGCAACGTAACGGGTAAACGTTTGGCCCAGGCACGCGCTGCGGCCGTGTCTGCCAGCGCGACGGAAAACGTCTGGCCCGCGAGTTGCATTTTTATTGTCATCGGTTCTCCTTCCTCTGCACTTGCCGCCGGCGCTTGGCAGGCGGCAAGTAGACAGACGGTTCCCCACAAAACTCCTAAGCGTAATCGGTGCATTATTTCAAGTTTTCCCGGTAAAACGCTTCAATTTTGTCAAACGGGATTTTTCCCAGGTTGTCATACAAATCCACATGGGTTGCCCCGGGGATGATGAGCAGTTCCTTGTTGTTTCCCGTGAGTTTTTTGAAAGCGTCCTCGCTGAAATAGCGGCTGTGGGCTTTTTCGCCGTGGATCATCAGCACCGGGCTGCGGATTTCGCTGCTGTAAGCCAAAATGGGCAGGTTCATCAGCGACAGGCCGGACGTCATATTCCAATTCCCGTTGGAGTTGATGGAGCGTTTGTGGAACCCGCGCGGCGTTTTGTAATAGTGCCAATAATCTTGCACGAACCACGGTTCCTCCCCCGTCAGTTTTTCGGGCAGGCCGGGCTGCGGCGCATAAGTGCCGGATTGAAAATCTTTCGTGCGTTGGGCGTTTAATTGCTCTTTTTGGGCGTAGCGGGCGTCGGCGTCCATGGCGTCAAAATACCCGTAGGCGGAAACACGCGTCATATCGTACATGGTAGACGTGACTGTGGCTTTAATGCGCGTATCCATGGCGGCGGCGTTTAACGCAAATCCGCCAAAGCCGCAAATGCCCAAAATGCCGATTTTATTCGGATCCGCGTTTTTATACGTGCTTAAAAAATCCACGGCGGCGCTGAAGTCTTCGGTATTGATGTCCGGCGAGGCTACATTGCGCGGCGAACCTTTGCTTTCCCCGGTGAAAGACGGATCAAAGGCCAGCGTGATAAACCCGCGCTCCGCCAGCGTTTGCGCATACAGGCCGGAGGCTTGCTCCTTCACTGCGCCGAACGGCCCGGAAATGGCGATAGCCGGCAGTTTGGCGTCTTTTTTAATCCCTTTGGGGAGATACAAATCCCCCGCCAGTTTAATGCCAAAGCGGTTTTTAAAATGGACCCGCTTGACGATTACTTTTTCGCTTTTGGGGAACGTTTTGTCCCACGCAGCGGCTTGCACCATATCTATTCCTCCCCAGAGAAAAATAGCTGTCAATAAAATGTTGCACAGTTGTTTCATCTTCTCTCCTTTTTATTTTATTGTACACGCTGGAGTTAGCTCCAAGTCAAGTCTAAATTAATTGAAATACAGAAAATAAAACGAGGCTCTGGGTGAACCTCGTTTTTGTAATATCCCTGGTCGGCAGGCGAATGTCCGCGCCGCTTGACGTATACGAAGAAAGACGGGCTAGCAAGCCCCGATCGCCTTCATAATGGCAATCAGGCCTTCGGCGGCCACATCGTTGATGATTTTGCCGTCTTCATCAAAATAATAAAAATTCATAAACCGTGCCGAAAACGATTTGTGCGTGGGTTTAATGCCAAAAAATTCCCCGTCGTGCGTGCCGGTGCACATCCAGCTGACGGCCACAATGTTGTTTTCGGCCACCATAGTTTCCGCTTTCCATTGCACATTGGAAAACCCGGTGCGCAAAAAGTGAACCACGGATAAATACCCCTCCCCGCCGATGAGCGGCGTCGGGGAAACGGGCGTGATAAATTGGGCTTTGGCGCTGATTAATTCGTTGGCCAAGTTTAAATCGGCCGTATTAATCATCGTTTCAAATTGTTTCATTTTATTTTTGTTTTCTTCGGTATTCATAAGTGCTCCTGTTAAATGGAAAAATGAATGCAACGTTAATCGGTGTTTTTTAAAATTTTTTCTAGCATCGCATCCAGCTGCACCAGTTCCTCTTTCGTAAAATCTTTAAAAAGGATTGTATCCAACTCTTTGGAAATTTTTGTAAAGGTGGGTTTAAGTGCAATTCCTTTGGCGGATAAACGGATGTAGGTGATGCGGGAATCGGCGGTGGATTTCTCTCTTTTCACAAAACCGAGTTTTTCCAGTTTATTAACCAATACCGTAACGGTCGGTTTCGTCTTACCGATTTTTTCGGCCAAGTCCTGCATCGTTACTTTTTTGTGCTGATACAGCACGGCCAAAATATCCCCGTGCGAGGGTGCCAGCTGCCCGCAATTAGATTCTTTCAATTTGCTGGTGATAAATGTATTTCCGGCGCTGACAATTTTGGACGCGAGGGATAAAATCCTGTACATAGTTACATTATAGTTAGATATCTAACTAATGTCAATCGGTTTCCCAGCATGGCGGAGTTTGGGCAATAAAAAACCCCGCTTGCGCGGGGTATATCCAACGGAGAGGGAGGGATTCTCCCTCCGGTAAAATGCCTGACGGCATTTTCCTGCAGGCCGGGCTCGCGGTTTTGGCCTTGTGCCTAGAGGCGCAAACCAAAACATCGCTGCGCCTTTCGAATCCCTACGCGGCACAAAGCAGTTTGTGCCGCTCCATGCATAAAATAATAAACCCCGCCATAAGCGGGGTTTTAAATTCGCACGGAGAGGGAGGGATTCGAACCCTCGATACGGGAATTAACCCGTATAACGGTTTAGCAAACCGCCGCTTTCGGCCT
>CALUZE010000139.1 GCA_944325235.1 uncultured Elusimicrobiales bacterium
CCAAAGCGGGCAGCTGTATGCGGAGGCTTCGGCCATGGCGTTGGGCCGCACGTATTGCTTTGGCCCCACGTTCCGCGCCGAAAAAAGCAAAACCCGCCGCCATTTGACCGAATTTTGGATGGTGGAACCCGAAGTCGCCTACAACGATTTGGACGATAATATGGACCTGGCGGAAGATTTTATCAAATACATCGTGGGCCAAGTGCTCAAAAACCGCGCCGCGGACTTGAAAACGCTGGGGCGCGATACGTCCAAGCTCCAGGCCACCGTGGAAAAGAAATTCCCCCGCATTGACTACACCGACGCCATTGAAATTCTGCATAAAAAAGGCAACACCACCCCCTGGGGCGGCGACATCGGCGGCGACGAAGAAACCCTGCTGGGCGAAGATTACGACACCCCCATTATGATTCACCGCTATCCGGCTGCCATCAAGGCCTTCTATATGAAGCGCGACCCGAAAAACCCCAAAGTGGTGCTGGCCGTGGACGTGATTGGCCCCGAAGGCGCGGGTGAAATCATCGGCGGCAGCGAAAGAGAGGCCGATTACGACGCCCTCTTGACCCGCATTAAAGAGCAAGGCTTAGATCCCCAAGGCTACGACTGGTACCTGGATTTGCGCCGCTACGGCAGCGTGCCCCACTCCGGCTTTGGGATGGGCATTGAACGTATGGTCCGCTGGGTATGCGGCCTGCAGCACGTGCGCGAAACGATTCCGTTCCCACGTATGATGGACAAAATCCATCCGTAAGTTTTGCTTGTATCAAAAGCCCCGCGTCTTGTAACAGACGCGGGGCTTTTTGATTATCGTGATTCCTGCCCTCCTGCAAAAAAAGACTTCAACCCATAAAACACATTAAGGCAATTCAAAAGAATCTCCACCCAGACTGGTGCCGCCCAGGGCTTTGCATAAGCGGCGGGCGCGGTCTGATTTATCCAAAGCAAAACAATATCGTTTCCCCGGCGTACCGGAGCGATCTGTCATTATGCGATATCGGTTGCGCGCGGCTTTCTCACCTTCCGCATAGCGTGCCCCATTATATCCGTCTACAGTTGCATTCCCCATATCGTACCACGAGTCTGTACAATTAAATGTATTGTCGCCTTTTACGCGTTCACATTTATCCGGCAGATCAATATCAAGTTCCCATGCTCCTCCAGCCACCGGATACGATCCATTGGCCAAATAAAAAACTTCCATCGCATTTTTGATTGCATGTGTCATGTTAATTACTTCGGTAAAACGGGCCTTGTCTACCGCCACTTGATACTGCGGCAACGCAATAGCCGCTAAAATGCCGATAATCAACACTACCACTAACAATTCTATCAGTGTAAAACCGCCTAAACGGCGTGTAGTAAAACTTTTCATTTTTAATATCCTTTTTGAATCAATCCGCTGCATATGCAAAATTTATCAAAAAAAAAAAAGAAATCAACCCCTTTTAGAAATAACAAAAAAGCCCGGTGCTTGTTTGCACCGGGCGTTATAAAATTTTCTTCGGTTAACGGCTGCGCCGCGGGGCCGAGCGGGTGAGCGTTTTGGCCTGGGATACTTTCGTTTTGCACTGGGCCATAATGTCGGCCGGCGTTTTGTACCCCATGATATTATCGTTCTTGCTGATACCGCCCGTTTTGGCGCCAATGGACACCAAATAATCGTAAATTTCCTTGTTGCACAGCAGGGCCGCAAACCCAAGCGGCGTCATCGGCTGGGCGTTCTTTTGCGGCGCCACGCGGTATTCCAACATCATCGCCAGGCGGCCTTCCTGCCGCGCCAACGTTACCAGGTGTTTAAGCATATCCATATTCTGCGTGCGCACGGCAATGTGGAACACGTTGCCCCTGGGCGAGGACTCATAAAACCGAGCCATATTGTTCACCAGGTACGTCACCATTTCTTTGTGGCCGTTTTCCACCGCCACCAACAGCGGCGTTTCGCCGGATTTGTTCTTGTCAAACACGACGGCTTTGTTGGATTCCACCACCCGTTTGGCCAGGTCCATATCCCCGGTTTGGGCGGCGGTAAAAATGTCCGCGTCCGTGACGGGCTTTTCCTGCGGCTGCTGGTTCAGCTGCGGCAGTTCGCGCCCTTCGGCCTTGGCTTGGGCAATCAGGGCGGCGTTGTCCTGCTCAATCACGCTGTTTTTCACTTGCGTCAAATCCATATCAAACCATTTCAGCACCTGCCCGCGGTTATTCTTGCGCGCAATCATATACGGGATGAGCCCGTCGTTGGCGGCAATCGTCGGGTCCGCGTCCGCCGCCAGCAAGCGGCGCACGACTTCTTCATACCCTTTGGACGCCCCCCAATACAAGGCCGTTTGGCCGGCTTTGTTTTGCATATTCACGTCCAGCGGGGCCTGCATGGTTTGCGGTTTTAACAGTTCGCGGATGATTTCGGGGTGGTTGTAGCGGGCGGCATAAATCAAGGCGGTGTTGCCGTCATTATTGGCGGCGTTTACGTCGGCCCGATACGCCATCAGCGATTGCACGCTGGACACGTCCCCCAGCGAGGCGGAAATAATCAGCGGCGTGTTGCCTTTTTCGTTCTTTACGTTGGGGTCAATTCCGCCTTTTAACATGGCCAGCACGCCCATGGGGTTCTTTTGCGCGCAGGCGCGGAACAGGTAAGCGGAGTTTAATCCTTCCGTCACGCCGCTGGACAAAAAGAGGTCAATAAATTCGGCCTGTTTCTTTTCCAGCGCCACGTACATCGGCGAATGGTTGTAGTTGTTTTTGGCGTTGATATCCGCCCCGGAATAGACCAACAGGCGCGTGATTTGCGGAAAGTTGCCGTACAGGCTGCGCAAGAGGGCCGTGTCATTGGTGAACGAATTGGTTTTATTCACGTCCGCCCCGTTTAAAATCAGTTGCTGGACGGCTTCCAGATTGCCCATGGTGGCGGCCGCCACAATCAGCGGGTCGCCCTTGCTGTTGACGATATTAGGATCGTTTTTGGCTTGTTCGTTTAAGATATTTAAAAAAGTTTGGGTGTCTTTTTTCTGCAAAGCGGCAGTTGCCTCGTCGGCAATTTCGGTAGGAGTTTTGACGACGACGATTTTATCGTATTCGCTGTTGTTGCTGGGAGTATAGCCGCTTTTAAAGGTGAACGCCAACATCAGCAC
>CALUZE010000140.1 GCA_944325235.1 uncultured Elusimicrobiales bacterium
CATTTTAACCGACACCGCCGGCGTCCGCGAGCATGCGCTGTACCCGGCCGAAAAAGAAGGTATGCGCCGCAGCCGCCGCGCGATGGAAGGGGCGGATTTAATCTTGTTCGTGCTGGATGCGTCCCGCCCGCTCACGCCCGAAGAACAAGACCTCTGGCAGGCCATCCGCCGCCAGCAAAAACGCACGATTATCGTGTGGAACAAAACCGATTTAAACACCGCCCACCCGACCCTGGAGGAGCAGGATAAATACACCCAGGCGGCCGTTTCGTGCAAAACGGGGGAAGGGCTTAAAAACTTAAAGAAACTCATCACGGCCGACGTAACCGAAGCGCAAACCGCGGACGGGCTGATGATTTCCAACCTGCGCCATTACGAAGCCTTGCTGCGGGCGCAGACCGAGCTGGAAAGCGCACTCATCCGGCTGCAGGCCCAGGCGGGGGGCGAAATTTACGCCGAACACCTGCGCGGGGCGCTGCGGTATTTGCAGGATTTGATTGGGGAAGTAACGCCAGACGATGTGCTGGGGATTATTTTCTCCAAGTTTTGTATGGGGAAATAAATGTTTGTTTGTGAAGATCAGTACGATGTAATTGTCGTCGGCGGAGGGCACGCCGGCTGCGAAGCCGCGCTGGCCTCGGCCAAGCTGGGCGCCAAAACGCTTTTGCTCACCCAAAGCCTGGACACGATTGCCCAAATGTCCTGCAACCCCTCTATCGGCGGGATTGCCAAGGGGCAAATCGTGCGGGAAATTGACGCTTTGGGCGGAGCGATGGGCCGCGTGACGGACCACGCCGCCCTGCACTACCACATGCTCAACACCGGCAAAGGCCCGGCCGTGCATTCCCCGCGCGTCCAGTGCGACAAAAAAGTCTACCAATTCACGTTTAAACACTTTTTGGAACTCCAACCCAATTTGGACATTATGCAGGACGAAGCCGTCAAAATTTCTGCGTCGGATAACGGCGTGGACGGCGTGCTGACCCTGCGCAATACGTTCTACCACACCCGGGCCGTCATTTTAACGACGGGCACCTTCCTGGCGGGCACCATTCACATCGGCACGGAAATGTTCCGCGGCGGGCGCTATAATGATATGCCTTCCGACGGGCTTGCCAAAAACCTGCGTGAAGACTTGCACTTAAACATCCTGCGCTTTAAAACCGGCACGCCGATGCGCATTAACGCGCGCGGGCTGGACTATTCCAAATTCCGTTTGCAGCCGTCCGATAATCCGTTGCAGGCCATTTCGCACTTTACGGACGAGAAGGAACAAGCCAAACGCACGTTTTTAAGCTGCTACATCACCCGCACCACGCTGGCGACGGACAAAATTTTGCGAGCCAACTTTCAGCGTTCGGCCATGTACAGCGGCAACATCCACAGCCTGGGGCCGCGCTATTGCCCGTCGGTGGAAGACAAAATTAAAAAATTCCCCGACGTCACCAGCCACCCGCTTTTCCTGGAGCCGGAAGGTTTTCACACCGAGGAATATTACATTCAGGGCTTTTCCACCAGTATGCCCGAGGACGTCCAGCGCGCGCTGATTAAATCCGTCCCGGGGATGGAAAACGCCTCTATCACCCGCCCGGGCTACGCCATTGAATACGATTTTTCCGACCCGCGCGATTTGTTCCCTTCGCTGCAGAGCAAGCGCATCCCGCGCCTGTTTATGGCGGGGCAGATTAACGGCACCACCGGCTACGAAGAAGCCGGCGGCCAGGGCATTATCGCCGGTATTAACGCCGCCTTAAAAGTGCAGGGAAAAGAACCGTTTGTCCTGCGCCGCGACGAAGCGTACATCGGCGTACTGATTGACGATTTAATCAACAAAGGCGTCAACGAGCCGTACCGCATGTTCACGTCCCGCGCGGAGTACCGCATTCTGCTGCGCAACGACAACGCCGACCTGCGCTTAATGCCGCACGCGTTTAAACTGGGCATGCTGGACGAAAAATACAAAGCGCCCTTTGAAAAATACCGCGCGCTGTGCCAAAAACTCATTGACCACCCCGACGCCGCCGTGGACGAAAACGAAACGGAAATCTTCCCCTGGACGGTGGAAAAGGCTCGCCGCCACGCGGATATTTACCACAAATACGCGGGGTATTACGAACGCAACAAAAAAGACGCCGAGCGGCTGGCCGAAATGGACAGCATCAAAATCCCGGAAGGGTTTGACCCTTCTTCCGTGCGCGGGCTGTTGTTTGAAAGCGCGCAAAAGCTGGCGTCCGTTAAACCCCAAACGCTGGGCCAGGCGGGGCGTATCCCCGGCGTAACCCCGGCCGATTTGCAGTTGCTGGCCGTACACATTGAACGCTACCGGAGGCTGAAAAATGCAAAAGCAGCTCGTTAGTTTCGCTTCCGAACGGGGGCTGACGCTTTCCCAGGCGCAGGCGGACGCGCTCGTGCGGTATGCGCAGCTGGTGTGGGAGAAAAAAGATTTTTTGAATTTAACCAGCGCTTCCGACTTGCAGGAAGTCCTTTCCCGCCATATTTGCGACGGCCTTACCGCCGCCGCCAAAATAAACGCCATGGCGCACATCAAGGGTATCTCTCACCCACAGGTGGCGGACGCCGGCGCCGGCGCGGGATACATCGGCCTGACGACGGCCATTGCGCTTGAGCAGGCGGAAGTAACGCTGATTGAAAGCATTGAAAAACGCTGTTCTTTTATGAACTGGGCGATTATGCAGTTAGGGTTGAAAAACGCCAAAGTAAAGCAGGTGCGTTTGGGACAGGGTACGAAATTTTCCGTTGATTTTGTGACCGAACGCGCCATGGGGCAGCTGCCCGATATTTTGGCCATTTGTCTGCACGCGGTAAAGCCGGGGGGCGTGTTTATCGCCTTCCAGGGGGAATATCCGCAAACGCAAGGGTGCGAAGCCGCAGGCGGCACCTTGCTGGGGGTGGAACGCTATACGCTGCCGTGCGACGACAAAAAACGCCATTTGGCTTTGTTTGAAAAACACGATCAATGAACACCGTTAAAAAATTGGTTTTCTTTTTGTGGCTGTTAGCGGCGGTATTGGTAGCGCCGCCGCTGTTGCGCTCGTTCGGGCTGAATCCGAAGGAAGTGGTAAAAGATTTATTTTCCGACAAGCCGCGCAAGGAC
>CALUZE010000141.1 GCA_944325235.1 uncultured Elusimicrobiales bacterium
TTTTGCTTTAGTTGAAACTGAAAAGGATGCAAAAAATTTGGTAAATAAATTACAAAACGAGGAACGGATAGTTTTCTCTACGACATTTCATAGGAGCTTAAAGGATGAAAATAACGGAAATAAGGATACATCTTATGGGGGAGGATCGCCTAAAAGCGTTTGCGAGCGTGACGTTTGACGATTCTTTCGTAGTTCGTAATATGAAAGTTGTGGAAGGAACTAAGGGTGTTTTTCTCTGTATGCCTTCCCGAAAATTACCCGACGGGACTCATAAAGACATGGTCCACCCAATCAATCAGGAATTTCGGGAATACTTGGAAACAAATGTTTTGAAGGCTTACGAGGAAGAACTGAAGAAAAATCCGATGGGTACAGCAAAAACAGCCGAAGCTTCCAACTATGACTCCAACGCCGCCACCGAAAGCGGCAAAGACGCACAATAAGGGTTCAGCACAGATTTACCGTTATTCATCTCGCTCTAGCTGTGATGAAACAATTTACTTCCGGATGGTGAAATGGTATCACTACTGGTTTTGGTCCAGTCATTCTAGGTTCGAGTCCTAGTCCGGAAACTCTTGTAAACCGAGTATAACTTACAAAAAAGGCGCTTTTAAAAAGCGCCTTTTTTATTTTCTGTAAATATAGCCGGGGTTAATCGTTCAGCACTTTCACGCGTTCGTCAATCGGCAAGAACGTTTTCTCCGCGGCCGGGGCAGACGGCGCACCAAACGGCATTTGCGCAATCAGCTTCCACTCCGCCGGTATGCCAAACGCGTGCTGCACGGCTTCGTCCACCAACGGGTTATAATGCTGCAAGCTGGCGCCCACGCCCAGCTCGTTAAACGCCGTCCATACCGCCAGTTCCGCCATCGCATTGGATTGATACGCCCACAGCGGGAAATTATCCTTGTACGCCGGGAACTTGGCCTGCAAAGCACTTACCGTATTCCAATCTTCAAAAAACAGCACCGTCCCGTGCGCCGCCGCAAACGAAGCGATTTTTTCTTCCGTAGGAGCGAATTTATCGGCCGGCACCAACTGGCGCAGGGCCGACAAAACCAACTGCCAAAATTCTTTATGGCGCGCGTTTAACAGCACCACGGCGCGCGTACCCTGCGAGTTAAACGCACTGGGCGCATGCTGCACGGCCGTCTGTACGGTTTGAATGAGGACATCGTCCGACACGGGGCTTTTATCCGTCAGCGCATATCGCGTACGGCGCCGGATCAGCGCCTCTAAAAAACAATTTTTCTTTTCCATACTCTCCCCCCTTTTTACCACCTTATCTTGTTTGGGCGGAAAAAGCAAAAGATTTTTTGGGTTATAAACAGACAAAGCATTACCCCCGGCGGGAGTTGAACTCGCAACCTTCTCCTTAGGACGGAGCCGCTCTATCCATTTGAGCTACGGGGGCAATAGAAATTATTTGCGGGAACGGGCTTTTTTGGCAGCCGCTTTTGGGGTCGGCTTGGCTTTTGTTTTTCCGGAAGTTTTGGTTTTGCCAGCCACCGGCTTGGTTTTCTTGGCAGACGGTTTGGCCGCTTTCGGCGCAGCTTTTTTAGCCGTTTTGGCACGCGCCGCAACGGTCGTTTTGGCGGACGCTTTTTTAGCCGTTTTCGTCGGCTTTTTAGCGGGTTTGGCGGCCTTTTTTTGTGCTTCAACCCAGGCCATCCGTTTTTTAATCAAGCGGGCCAGCGGGCTGTTGTCCACCGTTTGGCCCAAAATATTGGTTTTCAGGCGCGGACGCATGGCGCTGTGCAGTTTGCGCGTGCGCATATCCACATCCGACGCTTCCAAAATACCCGCTTTTTGCGCTTCCTTGCGCAGCGTATTGACCGCGCGTTCTTCTATCTGGCGCACGCGCTCGCGCGAGAGGCCCAAAATTTCGGCCACTTCACCCAACGTTTTGGGTTCGTTGTCATCCAGGCCGTAGCGCATAATGACCACTTGGCGGTCGCGGTCGTTCAAATCTTCCATGCTTTTTTTGATGCTGTTTTGATTTTCGTTTTTCAAAAACACATCGTGCGGGTTGCCTTTGCCGTCGTCGCTGATTAAATCTTCCAGCGTGGTTTCGTCTTCGTCGTGCACCAGGGTAGTCAGCGAGTCCACGCCTTTGGCGGCGCTCAACGTATCCATGATGGACTTGACCTGCCGCGCCGACAAGTTCAGCTCGGCTGCCATTTCGTTTAAGGACGGGTCGCGCCCGTTGGCTTCTTTCAGTTCGTTCCAGGCGCGGAACCATCTTTTTAAATTGCCCCACGCGTGCGACGGGATTTTGATGGAGCCGGATTGTTCTTCAATGTATTTGCGGATGTATTGTTCAATCCAGTAAACGGCGTAGGTGGAAAAACGATATCCTTTTTCGGGTTCAAATTTATCAATGGCTTGCATCAGGCCCAAGTTGCCTTCTTCAATCAAGTCCATCAGTTCCATACCGGGGCGCTGGAAACGTTTTGCCGTCGGGATGACCAACCGCAAATTCATTTCCATAATTTTATTCTTGGCGTCCTTGTCCCCTTTTTTGGCCAGTTTCCACAGGCGGGACATTTCTTCACGGTCAATATCTTGCGTGATTTTGCCCAAGTGTTTAAAGTACTCGTTTACACTGTCTAACGAATCGTTTTCCATATATACATAATATCAAACTTTTTGCTTTGGCTCCAGCCCGTTTTGTCCGTTTAAATCGGCCGCGTATGCCGCCTGAAAATAGTGTTATAATGGAAGTAGGCTTTTATTTATTTTCGGGAGGAGCTATGACTACGGACCGTCCGCAAAAAACATTTTTGCAGATTATGTATATGTGTTTGGGCTTTTTCGGCATCCAGTTCGGCTGGGCGCTGCAAATGGGAAATATGAGCGCAATCTATTCCCGCCTGGGCGCGCGGGAAGACCAGATCCCGCTGTTGTGGCTGGCCGCCCCGGTGACGGGGTTATTGGTGCAGCCTTTGGTGGGCTATTTCAGCGACCGCACCTGGTGCCGCCTGGGCAGAAGACGCCCC
>CALUZE010000142.1 GCA_944325235.1 uncultured Elusimicrobiales bacterium
GGCTACGCCTTAAACGAAGGCGGCGGCGTCATCAAAAATAAGGGCGGCGCGGACATTGTGTTTGCCGAAGCGTCCACCAAAATGTATATGGACATCAAAATCACCGCCTACGGAACGGGGGTGCATTCGTCCATGCCGGTAAACGACAACGCGGTGTATTTGCTCTCGCAGGCGCTGGCCAAAATCGCCAGCTACAACCCGCCCGCCAAACTGACGCCCACGGCCCGAACCTTCTTTAAAGCCATCGCCCCGCTGCAGGACGAAGACGGCAAAACCACCATTGACTTTTTGCTGACGGGTACCCCGCAAAACAGCCAGTCCGCCGCCGAAATTATGGCCCTGGACCCGTTCTTCAGAAGCCAGCTGAAAGACACCATTAACCCCACCGTCCTTTCCGCCAGTAAGGACACCGGCTCCGCCAGCGGCGAAGCCAGCGCCATTTTAAACGTGCGCCTGCTGCCCGGTTCGGACCCGGATGAATTTTTTGAAAATTTAAAAAGGTTGTTTGCCGACGACGAAAACATCACGCTGGAAATTTTGGAACGCCCGCAAACGCCGTTCCCGCAGCCGATGGACGGCACGGACGAACTGTTTGCCTCTATTGCCAAAACCGCCCAAAAGCTGATTCCGGGCGCCATCACCGTGCCGGGTATGAGCCCCGCGTCGGGCGATAACGAATTTTTGCGCAAGCTGGGCGTAATTACCTACGGTCTGGGCCCGGATATGGACCCGCTGGCCGAAAACACCACCCACTCGCCCGACGAGTTCATCAGCGAAAAAGATTTGTTTAACCAACTGCAATTTTTGTCCGGCGTGGTGTTTGATTTTGCCTTCGGGCAGGACCTGCTGCCGCTTTCGCCCGAAACGGCCCCTCAGGCCGCGGCCGACACCAAAACCGGCTCCACCGCCAAAGCACAGCCGGCCAAAACAACCCAAAAATAAACCGTTTTATTTTTCCGGCCCGTCCGGAATCAAAACAAGAGGAGTATTATGTCTGACACTACACAACAAAGTTTAGAAGTATTTTCCCGCAACGAAATCACGGAACACTATATTTACAAAAACTTGGCCGCGTGCGAAAAGAACCCTCAAAACCGCACCGTGCTGGAAACGCTGTCCACCGACGAAAAACGCCACTACGATTTGATTAAAGAAGAATCCGGCGTGGCCGCCCGGCCGGACCGCTTTAAAATTGTTTGGTATTCCTTTTTGGCCAAAACCCTGGGGCTGACGTTTGCCATTAAATTAATGGAATCCGGCGAGCACCACGCCTCGGGCACCTACCGTGCGTTTACGGATTATCCGCACATCGCCCAACTGGCCGAAGAAGAAGACGCCCACGAAGTCAAACTGATTGCGCTGATTAACGAAGAACGCCTGGCGTATATGAGCTCGGTGATTTTGGGTCTTTCGGACGCGCTGGTGGAATTTACGGGCGCGTTGGCCGGGTTTACGCTGGCGCTTTCCAACAGCAAGCTCATCGCGCTGACGGGCGCCATTACGGGCATTGCGGCGGCGCTGTCTATGGCGTCCTCGGAGTATTTGTCCTCCAAGACGGAAAAAGACTCCGGCAAGCACCCCGTCAAAGCGGCGGTGTACACGGGCGTGGCGTATGTGATTACCGTGGTGCTATTGGTGTCGCCGTTTGCGTGCCTGAATAACGTGTTTGCCGCGCTGGGGCTGATGTTGTTTTTTGCGCTCCTGCTGATTGCGGGCTTTATGTTTTACTATTCCGTGGCGCGGGGCGAAAATTTCAAACACCGCTTTATTGAAATGACGTGCCTGAGCTTTGGCGTGGCGGCGGTCAGCTTTTTAATCGGGTTTGCGCTCAAAACCTTCACGGGGATTGAAGCCTAACCCGCTTCCACTTGGTACATCCCCCGGTAATGCCGGGGGATTTTTTTGCCATAAAAAACCCCGCCGTTGGGGGCGGGGGTAAAACTTATTCCAGAATCGCCGCTTATTAGCAAGCAGAAGAGCTTCCGTCGTTGCAGCAAGAGCCAGAAGCCGAAATGGGGGTGGCGATACCGCAAAAGTCAGAGCACAAGGTAGCCCCGTTGGCATCAGCAGCCGTGCAGGTCGTCTTGTCGCTGGCATATTTGCGGGACAAAGAGTATTTATACTGCAAAGAGCCACCCTTAGAATAGCGGGTAGCAGTGGCACCAGTAGCATCATAAGTAGTGGGAGCATCCAACACTACCACAAAGCCATTGCCATTCTCTCCTTTGGTGTAGAAAGTAGCGCCGGAGGCACCTTGCGGAGCAACGTCCAACACGCCAAAGTCCTTCGCGTATTGGTTCACTTGCAAGTATTTGCGCTGTTGCGCTTGAGCAATGGAGCTCAGCAACTGGTCGGCTTCCGTCATGCGGGAGCGTTCTACCGCTTTAAAGTACTGCGGCATGGCCATAGCAGCCAAAATGCCGATGATGAGGACCACCACCAGCAATTCAATCAGGGTGAAACCCTTGTTAGTATTCATAAGCTTTTCTCCTTTTTATAGCGGACCGAAAAGATTTTACAACCCTTTTTTCAGCCCGTACCTTAAATGTAACAAAAATCGGAAAAAGAATCAAGTCCCTTTTTGTGCCTATTTTTCAGGCCTTTCCTTTATATATCCATCCATAGGCGGATGGGGCAATGGTCCGACCCCATGACGTCGGCTAAAATATCCGCCCCCTTTGCACGCGACAGGGATTTTTGGTCTATCATAAAATAGTCCAGCCGCCACCCCACATTGCGTTCCCGCGCGCGGGTTTTATAGTCCCACCACGTGTAATGCCCGCCGGATTTTTCAAAGGCGCGGTACACATCCACATACCCTTGCGTAAAAAACCGGTCCAGCCAAGCGCGCTCTTCCGGCAGGAAGCCGGACACATCCGCGTTTTCCTTGGGGCGGGCCAAGTCAATTTCCCGGTGGGCGGTGTTCACGTCCCCGCAGGCGATTACCGTTTTGCCCGTAGTAAAAAGTTCTTTGCTTTTTTCCAAAAAC
>CALUZE010000143.1 GCA_944325235.1 uncultured Elusimicrobiales bacterium
GTTCCCGTGCGGGTGGATGCGTGCGTGCGCAGGCGTCAGTTGCAGCCCCGGGCCCAGGCGTGTGCGCAAAATTTGCGAGAGCTTAACGTATTTAGCCGGCTAAATTTTTGTGGCGACAAAAAAGAAGTTGGCCGCGCGGTTCCATTTTTCCAAAATGCGTTTTTTGGGCATTTCCAGCGTTTCGGCCAAAAAATTGACCGTTTTGTTTTTGTCCAGCACGTAGCGTTTGTTTACGCCGCAGGAGTGCGTCCGCACGGATTCGGCCATTTCGCGTCCGTTTACGTCCAAAATTTTGCCGCGCAGGCGGTCTTCGGCCAGGTAATTGTAAATGGCGCGCTCGGCCTTGGAGGAAAATTCTTCATACAAAAACGTCTGCATATAGAACAACCGCCCGAAAATGGCCAGCGGCGCCAGCAAAATCACCAGGCCCGCCACGCGCATACGGCTTTTGACGTTGAACACAAAAGGAGAAGGAGCCGATTTTTTAAACATACTTATTTATCTTCCAATACGACAATTTCGTGCGGCTTGGCCGGCACCATGCCCAGCTTTTCCTCGGCCTGGCGGGTAATGTTGCCCGGGCTGGACAAGCGGGAAATTTCCAACTGCAAATACTGGTTGCGGGCTTCTTTTACTTCCACTTCGTTTTGCAGCTGGCTGATGGTTCGGCCCGAGCGGTTGATTTCTATACGCATCATCACCACGCCAAAACCAAACAACGCAAGAATAAACACAAGTCCGAAAAGTTTCATAGTTACATCCTTTCAATCACGCGCAATTTTGCGCTGCGGGCCCGCCGGTTTTGGCGGACTTCTTCGTACTCGGGCGACAAGGCATGCTTGTTGACCAGTTTCCACGCGCCCGATTTGGCTAATTCCTTAAAGCGGTTCTTCACCAGCCGGTCTTCCAGCGAGTGGAACGTCAGCACCGCCGCGCGGCCGCCGGGTTTGACGATTTGCTCCAGCGAATGAAGCGCCTGCTGTACGGCGTCCAGCTCCCCGTTGCAGGCAATGCGCAAGGCCTGAAAAGTCTGCGTAGCGGGGTGGGTTTTGCCGCGCCGCCCGCCGTATACGCCTTCCACGATTTTGGCCAGCTGCCCCGTGGTGGCAATTTTGCCCTGCCGCCGGGCCTGCATAATGGCCAGCGCAATGGGCGTGGCTTGGCGTTCTTCGCCAAAATCTTTCAAAATCCGTTCCAGTTCTGCCATCGGCCACGTGTTCACAATCACTTCCGCACTCAGCGGGTTTTGCCGGTCAAAGCGCATATCCAGCGGTCCGTCGTGCACGATGCTGAACCCGCGGGCCGGATTATCCAGCTGGTACGAGCTTAACCCCAAATCAAACAGCGCGCCGTCCGCGCCGGATAAGCCCAGCTTTTGCAGTTCCTGCGGGGCCTGCGTATAGCTTTCGTGAAATACGGTTAACCGCGGGTCGTTCACGCGCTCTACCGCCATACGCAAGGCGTCGGCGTCTTTATCAAACCCCAAAACGCGCGCTTGCGGGCCGAGGCGGCTTAAAAAGTATTTGGTATGCCCGCCCAAGCCCAGCGTGCCGTCCACGTACACGCCATCGGGCTGCGTTAAAAGCAGGTCCGCAATTTGCGGGGCCATAATGGGAATATGTACCCAATGTTCCGTCATCAGCTAAACCCCCCTTTGTAGCCGTTGGTCGGCACCATTTGCAGCTTGTTGATTTTGGTTTTTTGCGGGGCCGGCTTGGCAGGCTGTTTGGCTGCAGCCGGTTGGGAAACCGCTTTGGCGGACGCCTGTTTGGCCGCGCCCGTTTTGGCCGGGGCCGCGTTTTGGGTGGTCACGGTGACGGTTGTTTTGACCGTTTTCTTAGGGGCGGAAGCTTGCAGAATTTTGCCTTCTTCATAGGCTTTTTGCAAGTCGTGGCGCCAGACGTTTTCCAATACGCTGATTCGGTTAAACGGCATACCGTAGGCGCGGTAGAGTGCCTGGTGAAGCGGCGTTTTGGATTTTAGTTCGTTACATAAGCGGTAAAACTCGTCGCGCGTGCGTGTTTGCAGCAAATACGCCACCACGCTGTATGCCTGCGTGTACCACAGTTCCGCCTGCGACGTGGAATATCGGCTCAAATCTTCGGTTTGCGTCATTTCTTCAAACGGGATAAAATCCCCCTTCAAAATGCGGCGCAGGCTGCGGTCCACCCAGCTGGGTTTTTCTTTGGTGGTGGTAATTTGCATATACACCGCCATCCCTTCCGAAAGCCACAACGGCGAAATGGTGGGCAGGAAATATCCGTCAAAATACAAATGCGTCAGCTCGTGCACGGAAAGCGGGTAAAAGCTGTCGCTTTCAATCACGTACATGGTGTCCGCCCGCAAATCGGACGACGCCCCCGACCACGCCGGGCGTTTGGTGTACTTTATATAACTGTCTTTTTCGCCAAAGAGCATCACCAAAATTTTGTTGGGTTTGATGATAATTGTAAACGGCGTTAAATCCAACATCAAATTGCCGTGGATATTGTCCAGCACGGTTTTGATGGTGGAAGTGACAGGGTTCTTTTCGCGGTAAATCAGGTAGTTAAACGTGTCCGCGGTGGAAAAGCCGGGCGGCGGCGGCAGCCAGCGCACCTTTTGCGCGGCATTGGCCGGGCGGTAGGCCTGCACGGGCAGGTCGTCTATTTCTTCTTCGGGCGCTTTGGCCGAGGCCATACCGGCGATGTTTTCCAGGCCGGAAATCATTTCGTTAAATTCTTTTTCGTCCGGGGTCATGGCGGCGGTGTTTCCCACCGATTTGACCGGTTCGGCCTTGCGGGCCGGCGGAACGGAAATGTCCGGCCGCAATTCGCGCGCGTGGCCGCGTTCGTCCTCTTGCGAAGACACCGGCTCCACCGGCTTAGGCAGAACGGGCGCAATAACGTCCT
>CALUZE010000144.1 GCA_944325235.1 uncultured Elusimicrobiales bacterium
CTATAATATAAGGAACGCTGTTGTTGTTACCTACATATCCGATAATTCCGCACATAAACGCTCCTTATAACAAGCCCTTCATTTCGCTGACGGCTGCCGGCAGCCCCGCAAAAAGCGAGCGGGTGATAATGGAAAAACCGATGTTCATACAGGCCATTCCGCCAATGTCCGCCACGGCCAGCACGTTGTGATAATCCAACCCGTGCCCGGCGTGCACTTCTAGCCCCAGCTCCTTGGCCAGCAGCGTGGAAAGCGCCAAATCCTGCAGCAGTTTGCGCGTTTGCTTGGCGGATGTTGCCTCGCTGTAATCGCGCGTGCACATTTCCACAATGTCCGCCCCCAGTTTGGCGGCGGTGCGCACGGAGTCGGCGTCCGGGCTGATAAACAGGCTGACTAAAATGCCTTTTTTGTGCAGGTGTTCAATCATTTCCAGCAACCGCTTGGTTACCTTGGGCGTAAATTTCAGGCCGCCCGTGGTGGTTACTTCGCCGGGTTCTTCCGGCACGATGCACACGGAAAAAGGTTTGTACTTCAGCGCGGCTTTTTCCAATTCCGGCGTGTAGGAACATTCCAAATGGATTTTGCCCGGGAACGTTTTGCACAGTTTGGCGACGTCCTTTTCGTTGATGTGGCGCGCGTCTTTGCGCAGGTGCACCACAATGTAGTCCGCCCCGGCGGCCAGGCACACGGCCGCGGCGTCTATCGGGTCCGGCCACGGCGCGCGGCGCGCTTGGCGCAGCGTAGCGATGTGATCAATATTTACCCCTAATTTCAAACTCATTTGCATACCTCCGCTTTCTGGCGGAACAGCGTTTCCACTTGGTTCATCACGCGGTCCACCACGGTTTCGTCGTCGCCCTCTACCAAAATACGCAGTTTGGGCTCGGTGCCGCTGTAGCGCACGACTACGCGCCCGCGGCCGTTCATGGTCTTTTCAATTTCGGCTACGCCCGGCAAAAAACCCTCCAGCTTGTCCAGCGGCGTTTTTTGCGTGACGTGCACGGCTTTGAGTTTGCTGGGATATTTTTTCCAGCGGTCAGCGAACCAGCTGACCGGATGACCGGATTTTTTGACAAATTGCAAAAATTGCAGTGCGGACAAAATGCCGTCCCCCGTGTTGGCGAACCGGCGGAAAATAATGTGGCCGGACGTTTCCCCCCCGATGGAAAGGTTTTCTTTTTCCAACGCTTCGGAAACGTATTTGTCGCCCACGGTGGTCAGTTCCACGTCCACGCCGTGTTCTTTTAAATAATTAATGCAGCCCAGGTTGGCCATAATGGTCAGCACGGCTTTGTTGCCGTTTAACAGGCCGGCCTGCTTCATGCACAAGGCGGAAGAAGCGATGATATTGTCGCCGTCCAACTGGCGGCCGTTTTCGTCGGACGCGATGACGCGGTCCGCGTCGCCGTCAAAGCTGAACCCGACAAACGCGCCTTCCTTTTTGGTCAGCTGCTGCATAAATTCGGTATGCAGGGCACCCACATTTTTGTTGATATTGGTGCCGTCCGGCTTGGCACCCGTCACCACGACTTCCATTCCCAACCCGGCAAACACGTTGACCGCCACTTTGGAGCTGGCGCCGTTGGCGCAGCCCAGCACGACTTTGGTCCCTTTTAATAAAGACGCGTCCACCGTGGACATCAGGAATTTTTCGTACGCTTTGACCAGAGATTCGTCCTCTTTAAACGTCCCTTTGGGGGCGGGGACGGTTTTAAGCGTTTCAATTTCCGTTTCAATGGAATTTTCCAATTCTTCGGGGAGCTTGGTACCGTGGTTGGTAAAAAATTTAATGCCGTTAAATTCGGCCGGGTTGTGGCTGGCGGAAATGACCACGCCGCACAAACTGCCGGTGTATTTAACCAAATAGGCAACGGCCGGGGTGGGCGCGATGCCTACGCTGATGACGTCCGCACCGCTGGCGCGGATGCCTTTTTCCAGCGCGGCCAAAATGGCCGGGCCGGACGCGCGGGAGTCCTGCGCGATGATGACTTGGGGCTTTAAATGCTCGGCTTTGGCGTATTCCTGCAATTCGCGCAAAGCGGCATAGCCCAATTTTTGGATGAAATCATCCACCAACGGGAACTGGCCTGCTACCGCCCGTACCCCGTCGGTTCCGAAGTATTTTCCCATACAAACTTCCTTTTGCGCCGGACGCGGGCCCGTACTGCCCCGGCCGCGGCGCGGCAATTTCCCTTCGTGCGTTGTGAGGGCCCTAAAAGAGTTCCGCCTGTTGTGCCTCCGGCTGGGGAGCTTTCGGCGCCTTCGGTTCCTCTTTTGCGGGTTCTTCCGCCGCGGGCTGCGGCAAAGCGTCCTCTTTTGCCGCGGGTTTTAAGCCCAATATGTCGTCAATCTCGGCGGCGTCGACCACTTCTTTTTCCAGCAGTCTTTCCACCAATTTGTCGAATGCGGCGCGGTTTTTGGTGATGATGTCTTTCGCGCGTGCATAGGACGACTTAATCAAATTCATAATTTCTTCGTCAATTTCGCGGGCCAATTCCTGCGAGTATGTGTTGTGGCGGGACAAATCGCGCCCCAAAAACACTTCGCCGTCGTCGCCCGTCGGGAGGGCGATCGGCCCGAGTTTTTCGCTCATACCCAACTCCATCACCATTTTGCGGGCATAAGCCATCGTTTTATTCAAATCGTCGCTGGCGCCGGAAGTAATTTCGCCAAACACAATTTCTTCCGCGGCGCGGCCGGCCAGCAAGATGCACAGCTTGTCCAACAGTTCGGACTTGCTGGTTAAAAATTTATCCTCCAGCGGCAGCTGCAGCGTGTAGCCCAACGCCTGGCCCCGCGGAATGATGGACACTTTGTGCACCGGGTCGGAAT
>CALUZE010000145.1 GCA_944325235.1 uncultured Elusimicrobiales bacterium
AGCCCCCAAATTCGGCGAAAACACCACCTTCAAAGGCGGCTACAACTGGACGCCCGCCGAAGGCAACGTGATGGCTTACTACGTCCACTCCGACAACAAAAAAGCCTCTATCTTGGAATTGGCCATCGTAGGCAATTGCAAAGATATGGAAAAGGCCAAAGAAATTGCCCGCGGCCTGGCGATGCACACCGTCGGTATGCAGAGCGGCTGGGTGGATGCCAAGGACATTCCGCAGGCCGTCATTGACCGAGAACTGGACATCTACAAAACCCAGGCGTTGAACGAAGGCAAACCCGCCGCCACCATTGAAAAAATGCTGCCCGGCAAAGTTAAAAAGTTTGCCAAAGAAAACTGCCTCTTGGAACAGCCGACCATTAAAGACAACAAGAAAACCGTTGCCGATTACCTGGCCGAAGAATCCAAGAATTTGGGTTGCGAATTGAAAGTCGTCCGTTTCGTTCGCTTCTAGTTTTAAAAGCCCCTCCCCGCGAGGGGCTTCTTTTTATGCTGCCGGACGCCGGGGCGGGCAATGCCCAATCCTTCAAACGTACCGCAGGCCGCGGCAGCATAAAAAGAAGCCAACCGCCCCCCGTAGCAAGGCCCGCGGTTATGTGCTACAATAATAAAAATATATCATCCAGAGAGGATACCATATGGAAACGTGCTGCCAACAACCTGCTTGCCCCCGCAAGAAAAGAGTTTTGCTGAAATTATCCGGCGAGGCGCTCATCAACGAAGGCCACCGCGGGATTAATCCGCAAGCCTTAAAAGAAATCGCCGAAGAAATTGCCGATGCCTACCGCTGCGGCAATTGCGAACTGACCATCGTGCTGGGCGGCGGCAACATCTGGCGCGGCGTGCGCGACGGCGGCGGCGTGATTGACCGCGTCAATTCCGACAATATGGGTATGCTGGCCACCGTCATCAACGCGCTGGCCCTGCAATCCGCCCTGGAAGAAGCCGGCGTGCCTACCCGCGTGCTGACTTCCATTAACATTTACCAATTGGCCGAACCGTTCGTGCGCCGCAAAGCCTTGCGCCACCTGGAAAAGGGCCGCATCGTCATTTTTGCGGGCGGCACGGGCAACCCGTTCTTCACTACCGACAGTGCGGCCGCACTGCGCGCGTCGGAAATCAACGCCGACGTTCTTTTGAAAGCCACCCAAGTGGACGGCGTGTACGACTGCGACCCCAAGAAGAACCCCAACGCCAAGCTGATCCACAAAATCACGTACAAAGACGCCATTGCCCAACAACTGCAATTTATGGACACCGCCGCCCTGGCCCTGTGCCTGGAAAACAAAGTGCCGGTACAGGTGTTCAACCTGCACAAAAAAGGCAACATCAAAAAAGCCCTCTGCGGCGAAGACGTCGGTACGATTATCTACTAACGTTTTTCCCCGCCTGTCCGGCCGGACGGGCGGATTTTTGTGCTTTTCTGCCGCCACGCAAACCGCGCCAGAATTGCTATAATAGAAATACATTTCACTATACGAGGAATTATTATGGAAGGCATTACCAACCTTTTAAACAAAGCCAAAACCAATATGGCCGAACACGTCTCCCACCTGGAGAGCGACTTGGCCACCATCCGCACCGGCCGCGCCAGCGCCGCCCTGCTGGAAAACATCCGTGTGGACTACTACGGTACCCAAACCCCCATCAAACAAATGGCTATCATCAACGTATTGGACGCCAAAACCCTGGAAATCCAACCCTGGGATTTGAGCTCCATCAACGATATTGATAAAGCCCTCCAGAAGGCCGACCTCGGCGCCAGCCCGGTAAACGACGGCAAAGTCATCCGCATCACGCTGCCTTCTATGACCGAAGAACGCCGCAAACAACTGGCCAAGAACATCGCCAAAATGAGCGAAGATTTTAAAGTGGCCGTGCGCAACGAACGCCGCGACGTTTTGGAAAAACTCAAAAAAGCGCAAAAAGCGTCCGAAATTACCGAAGACGATTTGAAACGCTACGAAACCGACGTCCAAAAAGCGACGGACGCCAACATCGTCAAGATTGACCAAGTCATCAAGGCCAAAGAAGCCGAAATTATGAAAATCTAACCGCTGGTCGGCAGATTTAAAAACCCCGGGCTGCCCCGGGGTTTTTTATTTAGTTCTTTCCTGCAAAAAGCAAAAAAGGTACAATAAACATATGTCTACCCCCGCTTTAAACCCCGTTCCCGCGCACGTAGCCATCATTATGGACGGCAACGGCCGCTGGGCCAAAGAACGGCACCTGCCGCGCCTGGCCGGGCACAATGCCGGGGCCAAAGCGGTGGAACGCACCTTAAAAGCGGCCAAAAAAGCGGGCGTCAAAATTTTAACGCTCTACGCCTTCTCTACGGAGAACTGGTCCCGCCCGCAGGACGAAATCAACGGCCTTTTTAAACTGTTGGAACAAACGCTGGCCCGCTACACGCAAGACGCCGCCAAACACGGCCTGCGTCTGCTGGTAAGCGGCGCGCGCGAACCGTTGCCGCCGGACATTTTGGCCAAGATAGACCACGCCGTTTCTTCCACGCAAAACAACCGGGAACTTACCTTAAATTTAGCTTTAAACTACGGCGCCCGGCAGGAAATCGTCCACGCGGTAAACGCGCTGCTGGCGGAAGGGAAAACCGCCGTTTCCATGCAGGATATTTCCGCCCGCCTCTATCAACCCCAACTGCCGGACCCGGAACTCATCATCCGCACGTCGGGCGAGGAGCGGCTGTCCAACTTTTTGCTGTGGCATGCCGCATACAGCGAACTTCATTTTAC
>CALUZE010000146.1 GCA_944325235.1 uncultured Elusimicrobiales bacterium
GTGCAACTGCCCGGGCACCAACTCCATTGCCGTGGCCGAGCTGGCCATGGGGCTTATGCTGGCGCTGGACAGACGCATCGTGCACAACACGCGCGATTTGCAAAACGGCATTTGGAACAAAGCCGAATACAGCAAGGCCAAAGGGATTTTCGGCCGGACGCTGGGCATCATCGGGCTGGGAAATATCGGCAAGGAAGTCGCCAAGCGCGCGCAGGCTTTCGGAATGAAAGTGGTGGCGTACGACCCGTACGACAAGCCGGAATTATTTAAATCCTTAAACATCACGCCCGAGCCGGATATTTACACCCTGGCCGGCCTGTGCGACGTTATCACCGTCCACCTGCCCGACACGCCCGAAACGCACGGGCTGTTCAACAAAAAATTCTTTGATGCGATGAAACCCGGCGCCACCTTTATCAACACGGCGCGCGGCGGGCTGGTCGTCACGCAAGACCTGGTGGCCGCGATGAAAACCAAACAAATCCGCGCCGCGTTGGACGTGTACGAAACCGAACCCAAAGCCACGGACAAAACCTTTAACTACGCCCCGTTCCAGGGGGCCGAAAATTTCTACGGCACGCACCACATCGGCGCCAGCACCGAGCAGGCGCAGGACGCCGTGGCGCAGCGCGCGGTGGAAATTATTGACGAATATGCCAAAACGGGCAAATTCTTATTCCGGGTGAACTAATGGCTACGATTAAACCTTTCCGGGGTTTCCGCCCCGCCGGGCACGCAGACAAAATTGCCTGCCCGCCTTACGATGTTTTAAACTCCGCCGAGGCCCGCCAAATGGCCGCGGGGAACCCGTACTCTTTCCTGCACGTGGACAAGCCGGAAATTGACCTGCCGGAAGAAACCGACCTCTACGCGCCGGAAGTGTACCAAAAAGCCAAAGAAAATCTGGAGCGTTTTATTCAAACGGGCGTGCTCAAACAGGACCCGAAGGAGTGCTTTTACCTCTATGCGCAAACGATGGACGGCCGCACCCAATACGGGCTGGTGGCCGCCACCTCCTGCGACGAGTACGACAAGGGCATCGTCCGCAAGCACGAACTGACCCGCAAGGACAAAGAGGCCGACCGCACCCGCCACATTTCCGCGCTGTCGGCCACCACGGGCCCCGTGTTTTTAACGTACCCGGACCGGGCCGACATCAACGCCAAAATCGCCGAGATTGCGGCCGAATTTCCGGTCTACGACTTCACCGCGGACGACGGCATCCGCCACGAATTTTGGGTGATTGACGCGCCGACGGACATTAAATTTTTAATGGACGCCTTTGAAAAAATCCCCACGCTCTACATCGCCGACGGCCACCACCGTTCCGCCGCCGCGGCCAACGTGGCCCGCCAACGCAAAGCCCACAACACCAAGCACACCGGGCAGGAAAAATACAATTATTTCTTAAGCGTCATTTTTCCCGCCGGGCAGCTGTATGTGATGGACTATAACCGCCTGGTGAAAGATTTAAACGGGCTGACGAGCGCGGAATTTTTGAAAAAAATTGCGGATAAATTTGACGTAGCCCCCACCGGCCGCGAAAAACCGCAAAAACGCCACGAGTTCGGTATGTACCTGGACGGCAAATGGTACACGCTGACGGCCAAAAAAGGCTCGTTTAACGCGGGTGACCCCGTGGCCGCGCTGGACGTGAGCATCCTGCAGGAAAACCTGCTGGGGCCCGTTTTGGGCATTGGGGACCCGCGCACGGACAAACGCATTGATTTCGTGGGCGGCATCCGCGGGCTGGGCGAATTAAAAAAGCGGGTGGACAGCGGCCAATGGAAGGTGGCGTTTTCCCTGTTCCCCACGTCTATGGAAGAACTGATGAAGGTGGCCGACGCCAACCAAATTATGCCGCCCAAATCCACGTGGTTTGAACCCAAGCTCAGAAGCGGCCTGGTGATATACAAATACGAAAACAAATAAAACACCCATAAAAAACGCCCCGGATATTTGTCCGGGGCGTTTTTGGTTGCAGCCAAATTATTGTTCGTCGCGCACGATGTAGCCGAATTCTTCCAGCATTTTCGTGTCGTTGCGCCAGTTGGGCGACACCACCACATTGAGCTCCAGGCGGTACTTGCGGCCCAAAAATTCCTCTATGCGTTTTTGGGCGCGTTTGCGCAATTCGGCAATGGCGCTGCCGCCTTTGCCGATGAGGATGGGCTTTTGGCTTTCGCGCTCCACGTGAATGATGGCACGGATGTAATTTTTGGGGCCCAGGTCTTCGGTAAATTTTTCAATTTCCACATACGTGCTGTACGGAACTTCTTTTTTGTACAGTTGGAAAATCTGCTCGCGGATAAATTCCGCCACGTAAAAACGTTCCCAGCGGTCCGTCCACTGGCCGGGCGGAAAGTACGCCGGGCTGTGGGGCATGGCGTCAATGACGGCCTGCTTCAAAGCGTCCGTCCCCGTGCCGTTGGCGGCGGAAATGCGGAACGTTTGGACGATTTTTAAATCCGCTTTCACCCGCGCTTCCAATTCGTCCAGCGCGGCCGTATCCGTCACCAAATCAATTTTATTAATCGCCAGGAAAATCGGGCAATAAACGGTTTTTAATTTTTTCATCAGATTGGGGTTTAACGCGTAATAGGCG
>CALUZE010000147.1 GCA_944325235.1 uncultured Elusimicrobiales bacterium
AACCTTGGCAAGGTCGCGTTCTACCATTGAACCACGCCCGCAAAATCGGTTTACTTTCAACATAAAAATTATATCACATTTGCCGCGGGGCACACAAGATTATTTTTGCGCCCGACGGGAATTGGCCGTTTTTTGTGCCCCGGCCGTGCCCAACAGAATGGAGGCGATGTTCTTTAAGTACGGGTTTTCTTTCACGGCAATCTGCACGTTGGGGTTTTCCTGCAATTCTTTTAAATACGGGTTAGCCGCAATGATGCCGGCGGTTTCCTGCGGGCGGTCGCGGAAGTATTTGGCCGATTTGCTGATCAGCAGGTAGCTCATAAAGCGGCTGCCGGCCAGCGTGCGGAGCATCCGCTGGTTGGCCAGGACGGCTTTGACGGTGTCACTGTCAAAAAATTCCCGCATGGCGGCCGTATCCTGCGTAAGTGCCAGCAGCAGCTGCGGGTCATTTAACAGCGGGGCAACGTCTTCCCGCGCCAAAAAGGCTTGAATCATATCGTTATTGGACAGCAAATAGCGCATTAAGTCCGGGTCGTTTAAATTGGAAGAAAAGTTGGTGGTCAGCGCCCAGGGGGCCGCGCCGATGACTTTGTAATTCTGGGGCGTAAACGATTTGTAATTATACCGGCTGATGATCGGCAAGGTGGTGCCCAGTTCGTCCACGGTTACGCTGCGGTTTTGCCCTTCGCGCACCTGCACATAGGTCACCCCGGTATTGGGGTTAAATTCCGTGGTTTCCACGGACAGGCCTTTAATTTGTTCCGGATCCAGGGATGCCGTTAAATTTTCCGCCCGGTTCTTCATGGAGGAAATCACCAACAGCGTAAGCAATACCAACAGCACTACCCCTGCCGCTACCCCCAACAGCAGCTTGTCCTGCAAGCGCATGGCGGCCGGAGCCGGGGCGGCAGCCTTTTGTTGGGCGGCTTGATTTTCCTTGCGGAACTGCGCAGGGTTGCGCAAAAGTTTCATCAATCTTTCGGTTTTCATACGCTTATTGTAACACATTGGGCCGTTCTTTCGCCCGTTCATATCAAGTATAATTTAATTATATGAAATCTTATACCCAATATCTAACCGTTTGCACCGACAAACGCTACGACATCGTAAACATCACCCCGCAGGTAGAAGACGCCTTGGAAAAAAGCGGCATTCAGGAAGGGCTGTGCCTGGTGAACTCCATGCACATCACCGCCAGCGTGTTTATTAACGACAACGAACGCGGCCTGCACGCCGATTTTTTGCGCTGGGCCGAAAAGCTGGCCCCGTACGGCATAGACAAATACCAGCATAACCTGACCGGCGAAGACAACGGCGACGCCCATTTAAAGCGCACCTTGCTCGGGCGCGAAGTGGTGGTGGCCGTGACCAAGGGCAAGCTGGATTTTGGCCCCTGGGAAACCATTTTTTACGGGGAATTTGACGGCCAACGCAACAAACGGATTTTAATTAAAATTATCGGAGAGTAATATGAAGAAAACCATCTTTTACCACGATACCGACTGCGGCAACGTGGTGTACTACGCCAACTATTTGAAATATTTTGAAGAAGCCCGCACCCTGTATATGGCCGAACGCGGCTTTTCCGTGCCGGCCTTGATGCAGCGCGGCCTGTACTTTGTGGTGGCCCGCCAGGAAGTGGAATACAAATACTCCGTGCGCTACGCGGACGTGATTGACGTTTCCACCAAAGTGTTGGAGGTGTCCGACATCAAAATCGTGTTTGAAAACATCATCACCAACCAAAACGGCCGCCTGTGCACCAAAGGCAAAACGACGCTGGTGTGTGTGAACAGCTCGGGTATGCCGACCTCCATGGGGGCGGACGTAAAAGCCGCCATGTCGCCGGCCGCTTAGGCCCTTGGCTATCTATGCAGAACCCCCGGGAACACCGGGGGTTCTTTTAAGGCAAGACAAAAAGGTTAGGACTTTCTTCTATTCCGCCTGCGCTCTTGCAAACCCGCTTGCTAATGGGATAAAAATCTCCTGCCACGGCGGTACAGGTCCGTTGCCCTGCGCGGGTGGGGCTATGATCAAAATAATGGGAATACGTAAGCCAAATGCGCCCGCCCTGGTACCGGGCTGTGCAATTTTGCGTCCCGTTTGTTTGGTTCAATATAAAAGAAATGTCTCCGCAATGAACGCTCCCGTCATTTGGGACCTGCGTACAGCTGTCCGGAAAAGAAACATCCAAATGTTCCCCTACAGTGTATCCGTGTGTCCAGCCATAATCCCCATTCGCCCAATAATATACTTCCGCCGCATTTTTCATCGTGCGGCATAATTGCTCCATTTTGGCTAACTTGCTTTTCCCCACCGCGACTTCATATTGCGGCACGGCCACCGCCGCCAAAATGCCAATGATTAAAACGACGACTAACAGCTCTAAGAGCGTAAATCCGGTGTTTTTGTCGGTCCGGGAGAGTTTTTGATAAATTTTGATCATAACAAAATTTATCAAAAAAAAAAAACAAATCAAGGCCTCTTTCACGAGGGGCCTACACAGCGGGAGTATGCATAAAAAAGGGCCCTTTTTCAAGGGCCCTTTTC
>CALUZE010000148.1 GCA_944325235.1 uncultured Elusimicrobiales bacterium
TTGAGGCAACTGTCAAAAAACCCCGCTTGCAAAAGCGGGGTTTTTTATGGGCGGCTCATAGAAATTCAGCGGCGTTTGCGTTTGAAAAATTTGGCAAACGCTTTGGGGCCGGGTTTGCCGCGGCGGGCAGGCTTGTTATCCGCTTTTTCCCGGCGGGCCAACGCTTTTTTGCTGGCGCCCACTTTTACCGTGCGGAACGGATTTGTATGCTCCGGCGATACGGTTGCCGCGGGGCGCGGCGCAAGCAGTTTTTGCCGTGCCTTTTGGGGCACATTGGCCTTCGGCTTGTTCATCGGTTGGTGTGCGGCGGGCGCCGGGTTCACGCGCGCTTGCGCCGTTTCGGGCGCTTGGGGTGCAGACGGGCGCGGGGCGCGCTCTTTGTGGCGGTTCTTGGCGTGTGCGGTGCCTTCTTCCTGCGCGACAAATTTGGGTTTGGGCAGGGGTTCTATGGTTTTTTGAATAGTTTTAACAGGGATAGAAAAACGGGTGACTTTGCAAATGTCCTTCCATTTTTGTCCGTCGTCCGAAATCAGCGACAGTGCCGCCCCCACCGAGCCCGCGCGGCCGGTGCGGCCGATGCGGTGGATGTAATCTTCGGGGCATTGGGGCAGGTCATAATTAATCACGTGGGCGATGTGCGGCACGTCAATCCCGCGGGCGGCCAAATCGGTGGCGACCAAAATGCGCACGGTGCCGTTGCGGAAAAATTCCAATACCTGGCGGCGGCGGTTTTGGCGCAGTTCGCCGTGCAGGGCGTTGGCTTTTTGGCCGTAGAGTTTTAGCTGTTTGGCCAAGCGTTCCGCGCCGTGTTTGGTGCGGGTGAAAATGAGGATAGACCCTTGGCGCGTTTTCAGTTCGTGCAGCAGTTGGGGCAGTTTTTCGCGCACGTCCACGTACACGATTTCCTGCACCACTAAATCGGCCGGCGTAACGACCGAACCGATTTTCACGCGCACCGGGTTTTGCAAAAATTCGTTGGCCAGCGCTTCAATTTCTTTGGGCAGCGTGGCCGAAAAAAGCAGCGTCTGGCGCGGGGCGGGCAGGGCAGAAATAATCTGCCGCATATCGTCAATAAACCCCATATCCAGCATACGGTCCGTTTCGTCCAGCACCAGTAAATGCGTATTTTTCAAATTGACGCTCTTACGCCCCATATGGTCCAACAGCCGCCCGGGCGTGGCGATAATTACGCGCGGTTTATCGCGCAAATCGGCGTATTGTTTGTGGATGTTGTCCCCGCCCACGATAAGCGCCGTTTGGAGCGAAAATTCGTCCGAGAACAGCTTTTTCAGTTCGTCGCGCGTCTGTTGTGCCAGCTCGCGCGTGGGCGACAAAATAAGCGCGTTTTCGGCCGGGTTTTGCACCAGCCGCACGGCCAGCGGCAACAGAAAGGCAAACGTTTTGCCCGTGCCCGTTTGGGCCGTAGCCAGTACGTCGCGCCCCTGCAAAGCGGGCGCAATGGCGCCGGCCTGCACGGGGGTCGGCTCCGTGATATCCAACCGTTTAAGAGCGGTCTGCAAAAATTCTGGCAAGATAGAAAAATCGTTCATAGGGTTATGCGGCGCTGGCCTGTTCGTATTCTTCGCTCAGGCGCACCCAATCGTCTTCGGCTTTTTTAAGCTGGTCGGTCAGCAGGGCCAGTTCAATGCTGCTGTCGGCCGAGTACTGCACCGTCAGCTGTTCTTCCAGCGCTTTTTTGCGCGCGGAAAGTTTTTCAATTTTCTCGTCCAGCGCGCGGATTTCCTTTTTCAGCGGCGCCATACGCGCCCGCCGCTGTGCGGCGGCTTTGCGCTGGGCCTCTTTGCTGGTCATTTTGTCGCTGGCGAGGTCGTTGCGGTCGTTGTTTTTTAACAGCTGGGCTTTGTAATCTTCCAAATCGCCGGTGAAGGTCTGGCACGTGCCGTGGCGCACAATCCACAGCGTATCGCACGTATATTCAATCACGTGCAAGTCGTGCGTGATGAGCACCACCGCGCCTTCGTAATTGTTTAACGCTTCCAAGAGCGCCTGGCGGGATTGAATATCCAGGTGGTTGGTGGGTTCGTCCAAAATCAGCAGGTGCGGCGCGTCTTTGGTGATCAGCGCCAACAACAGGCGGGACTTTTCCCCCCCGGACAGTTTGCCGATTTCCGTGTCCGACTTGGCTTTGTTTAAGCCGAACGCTCCCAGCTGGGCACGGATTTGCGTTTCCGTGGCCAGGGGCATTACGGCGGAAAGTTGCTCGTAGGGCGTTTTTTCCACGTCCAGTTCTTCCGTTTGGTGCTGGGAGAAATAGGCGATTTTCATTTTTTTGGCCATCGTCATTTTGCCCGACATCAACAGCAGCCGGTGCGACAAAATTTTGGCCAGCGTGGATTTCCCGTTGCCGTTTGCGCCCAACAGCGCGATGCGGTCATCGGGTTCAATGCGCAAATTTAAATTTTGCAAAACGGGTTTATCGTCGTAGCCGGCCACGCCGTTTTCTATGGTAACCAGCGTGTTCTGCAGCCGCTCCGGCGACGGGAACTGAAAGTGGACTTCCGGGTCCTTGGGGATG
>CALUZE010000149.1 GCA_944325235.1 uncultured Elusimicrobiales bacterium
GGCGTAGGCCCCCGGCCTATCCATTGGTTTATGGCCCGGCAGTTGGGGCAGAAATTGCGCCCCTTCGGCGGGAAAATTTGACAGCGTTTTGCCACCTGATGGCCTACACGGGCCGCCGCCTGCCCGGCACAGACCTTTTATGCGGCAAAGTTGCGTTACTCCGCGTTGCTTGGCAGCGCTTGCAAGCCCATTTTGTGCGGCGGACACCGCCCCGCGCAAGACAACAAAAACCCCCGCGGCACTAGTAAACCGCGGGGGTATGTTCGGAGTTCGTTATTCCGCTTGAATTATTTCGCCTCTTGTGCGGCTTCGGCGGCCGGAGCTTCGGCTTCACCCGTGGCAGGCACTACTTTTTTGAGTTCCTGCAAGCGGGCGGCTTTACCGGAGAGTTTGGTCAAGTAGTTCAGCTTGGCTCTTCTGACCTTGCCGACTTTCAATACTTCAATGCTGTCCACACGGGGGGAGTGCACCGGGAAAATGCGTTCCACGCCGACGCCGAACGAAATTTTGCGTACGGTGAACGTTTCGCTGATGCCGCTTCCTCTGCGGGCGATGACAACGCCGTCAAAGGCTTGGAGTCTTTCGTTGTCGCCTTCTACGACTTTCACTTTGACTCTGACGGTGTCCCCGGCTTTGAAAACCGGCACATTGGTTTTGAGATTGTGTTTAATTTCGTTGATATTCATAAAACTTACTTCCTCCGAATCTTTTTCTTTTGGACCTTTTTTGGCTTTTGAGAGGCGTTTTCAAGCAAATCGGGTCTTAACTGTTTTGTTAATGCTAAAGCTTGTTCGCGTTTCCACGCTTCTATTTCTTTATGGTTGCCGTTTAACAGCACTGCCGGCACTCTGCGTCCGCGCCATACTTCCGGGCGCGTGTACTGCGGGGCTTCCAGCAAGTTGCCTTCAAACGACTCCAAAGACGTTACGTCATCTTTCTTAAAAGTGCCAGGCTGCAGGCGCGTGATAGCGTCTATCATCACGCAGGCCGCCAGTTCCCCGCCGGTCAGGATAAAATCCCCCAGCGACACTTCTAAATCCACCTCGGGATATATCCGGGCGTCTATCCCTTCGTAATGCCCGCACACAAAAATCAGGTGGCGTCTTTTGGCCAGTTTTTTAGCCAGTTCCTGGTTAAACACTTGGCCCCGCGGGCTGGTGAGTATTACGTACGAGCCCCGTTTGCGCAGCCGGGTGATGGCCTGATAAAGCGGTTCCGCTTTCATCAGCATGCCCGGGCCGCCGCCGTAGGGGCGGTCGTCAATGGTTTTGTGCTTATCCTCGGCAAATTGCCGCGGGCTAAGCGTGCCCAGTTTGATTATCCCCGCTTTGCGCGCCCGCCCCACAATGCTGTGGCTGAGCGTTTGGTCAATCATTTCTTCAAAAGCGGTGATAACGTCTATTTTCATTAATCTTCCAACTTTAAGGTAACTTTTTTGTCCTGTTTGGCGGCTGCGGCGTTTAAAACAGTGCGTACCGCTTTAATAATACAACCGTCTTTCCCAATTACTTTACCTTTGTCGGCAGCGTCCACTTTGGTGGACAGGTAAACTTTGTTCTGCTCTACCTTTTCTTCCACTACCACCTTTTCCGGCGCGGAAGAAAGCGATTTCAAAAGCAGCGTGGCAAGTTCTTTCATAAATGCCCCGCGGAATTATTTGGCGCTGGCTTTTTTGATCAAGCTGGCGACGGTTTCGGAAGGTTTCGCACCAACCTTCATCCAATATTCCACTCTGGGCATATTCAGTTTGACTTGTTCGGCTACGTTCGGGTTGCAGGGATGATACTGGCCCAACACTTCTTTGGCTTCTTTGCCCACCGCGGCGGATTTTTCAATCGCTACGACTCTGTACTGAGGTTGGGTTTTCTTGCCGACTCTTTGTAATCTGATAACTACTGCCATTATGACTCTCCTTGTGTGCTTTTGCAATTGCTGCAAAAGCCTGATAATTAAATGTCCGGGGCCGCCTGTCTGATTTGCTTGAGGGCCAATACAGGGTCCGCGGCTTTAAAAATTGCACTGCCGGCCACCAACGCGTCCGCCCCGGCCTGTACGGCCAACGGCGCGGTTTTGGGGTTGATGCCGCCGTCTACTTCCAGCCAGATGTTGCGGCCGGAACGGGTGATGAACTGGCGCACCCGTTTGATTTGGGTTTCGCTCTCGGGCAGAAACGCCTGCCCGCCAAACCCCGGGTTCACGCTCATCACCAACACTAAATCCACCAGGTCCAACAGCGGGATAATCCGCGTAGGATCCGTCTGGGGTTTGATGGAAACGCCGGTTTTTACGCCTAAGCTTTTAATGTATTTTAAGGTGTTTACGATTTCGTCCTTTGCCTCTATGTGCACGGTCAGCAGGTCCGCCCCCGCGCGGGCAAAAGAATCAATAAACAGCATCGGCTCTTCCACCATCAGGTGTACGTCTAAAGGTAAATCGGTTTTGCCGTTCAAAGAACTTACGACGGCCGGGCCAAAACTTAAATTCGGCACAAAGTGCCCGTCCATCACGTCCACATGCA
>CALUZE010000150.1 GCA_944325235.1 uncultured Elusimicrobiales bacterium
AGTATTTTCCGGAGTTTGGGCGTCGCGCAGGGAATGCGCCCCGCGGCCGGGCTGTAACTCCGGGTAGGTGGTGTTGGCCGGGAACAGGCGGATGACGTCGTAATCATCCAGCCCGAAAAGCTGGGCCATTTGGGCCACAAACCCCTTGGAAGGGCGCCGTTTGCCGGTAGCCCACAAGGCTACGGTGGCGGTGGACACCCGCAGCAGTCTTGCTAACTTGGCTTGTGCTCCGCGCAGGATGCCTCCGTTCCATTTTTCCAATTGTTTTTCAAATTTATTCATAGTCGGCTCCCTTGCTGAAAAGGTAGGTCCATAAAAAACTTGACAAACGCTTACAATACTTACTATACTTACAAATGTAAGAGGTGCTCTTGCCTCTTATCTTGCAGACGTACTTGGCATTACTTCCCGTTTACGAAGAAATTCCAAACACGGAGCGGTTTACCCTTATAAACCTGCGCCGCGCCCGCGGCGTGTCGGCTCCGTTACGTCCGATTTGCGCAATTCTGCCAGGAAGGCGCAAATCTATTGTAGCAAATAAAGAGCCGCTTGGGTTAGCAAAGTTAAGATTTCGCCGCGACCGCCCCACGTGAAAAGGGTTCCCGGCCGGCCGACTTGGCTTTGCCGCCCGGCGGAGGAGTGGCAATGGGTATTATTTTGCTAAAGCTGTTTGTAAGTATGGTGGTAGCCGTGGGCCTGTGGGGCTTTGCCTGCGATGTGGCGGATTTTGTATGCCCGCGCGAGGAGGCAAGCGGGGGGAGACGGAAATAATTTATAATATATAGATGAAATCCGGATTTTCCCTAAACATTTACGGCCTGATTTTTTCCATTATGATTGTAATGGCCGTGCTGACGTATCTCCTTCCCGCCGGGCAATACGACACCATCCAAAAAGACGGCCGCTCCTATACGGTGGCCGGCTCTTACCACCGGGTGGACGCCAATCCGCAAGGGTTGGGCGCCGTGTTGACCGCGCCTGCCAAAGCCTTTGGCGATTGTGCCGATATCATTGTGTTTATTTTTATCACGGGCGCCATTTTTACCATTTTGGAGCGCACGGGTACGGTAAATGCCGTCATTTTGGGCACCAGCTATTTATTCTCGCGACGGGAAGGACTTAAAAAGTTTTTCATTCCCGCCAGTATGGTGTTGTTTTCGCTGGGGGGCGCGGTATTTGGTATGGAGGAAGAAACGCTCATTTTTATCCCGCTGTTTATTCCGCTGGCGCTTTCGCTGGGGTATGATACGGTGGTGGGGATGAGCATTCCGTTTTTGGGTGCGTGGGTGGGGTTTGGCTCCGCCTTTATGAACCCGTTTACGGTGGGCATTTCGCAAGGCATTGCGCAACTGCCGCTTTATTCCGGCCTGGGGTACCGCCTGCTGGTGTGGGGAATTTGTACGGCGGTGGTGATTTTCTTTGTCACCTGGTACGGCGAACGGGTGCGTAAAAACCCGACCCAAAGTTTGACGTATGAAGCCGACCGCGAAAAACGCAAACACCTGCATTTAAACGTGATGCAAAAGCCGGAGTTTAAACGGTCGCATATTTTGATTTCCATTGTGTTTGCGCTGGGAATGGCGGGGCTGGTGTACGGGGTGGCTGTTTACCATTGGTACATTATTGAAATTTCCGGCCTGTTTTTGGGGGTTGGGCTGCTGGCGGCCGTTATCGGCCGGCTGAGCCTGAACCAAACGACGGACGCCATTATTGACGGTGCGCGCAGTATGGTCAGCGTGTCCATTATGCTGGCGTTGGCGCGGGCCATTGTGGTGATTGCGTCCGACGGGCGCATTTTGGATACGGTGCTGCACTCCATTGCCCAGGCCATCGGCCAATTGCACCCGCTGGCGGCGGTGGAAGGAATGTTTTGGGCGCATACCTTTATCAACTTTTTTGTGGCGTCCGGTTCCGGCCAGGCCGTGTTGACGATGCCGGTGATGATTCCGCTTTCGGACTTGTTGGGCATCAGCCCGCAGCTGTCCATTTTGGCCTACCAATTTGGCGAAGGCTGGACCAACGCCATTATTCCCACGGCTCCCGTTACCATGGCCGCCATCGGTATGGCGGGCATTCCGTGGCTGAAGTGGGCGCGGTGGAACATCCCGCTGCAAATTGTGCTGGCGGTGCTTTCTATGCTGTTGTTAATTCCGCCGTTTTTCATGCACTGGTAAATCTGTCCTTCCGTTTGAAAAGGGCCCCGTGCGGGCCCTTTTTTATTTCTCTCTTTTTCGCTTCGTTTGAGTTCCCTTTTCCGGGCGTCCTGCCTAATTTTTTTCTGCCTTTTCGATGACCACACATTACACCAAAACCGACTTGGAAAATATTATTTTTGCCCGCGCCGCCCGCGTGTGCGCGGCGGTGGACGGCGTGCGGGGGAAACTGGTCAGCCCGACGGGGGACGCGTGTCTGCAGGGGCTGATTGGTGTGTACAATGCGTTTTTTGCGGCGGATAACCGGCAATTTTTGCAGGAGGAACCTGCCCCGGAACCCGCTTTTTGGCGTAC
>CALUZE010000151.1 GCA_944325235.1 uncultured Elusimicrobiales bacterium
GGTAATCGCTACGACGCTGTCCATTCTGGTCATCTTCCTGCCCCTGGCGTACATGAGCGGCATCGTGGGGCGCGTAGTCAGCAGTTACGGGATGACCGTGGTGTTTGCTATTGCGCTGTCCGGTATCGTGGCGTTGACGCTGACGCCTATGCTGTGCGCCAAGATGTTAAAACAAGGCGAAAAGAAAACCCGCCTGGACCATATTGTAGACAGCATTAACCAAAAATTGGTCAAAATCTACATCCCGATGTTGGAATGGTCCATCCACCACCGCAAAACGATGGTGGCTATTGCGGTGCTGTGCCTGTTGGCTATTTTCCCGATGCTCAAAATCGTGGGCGGTGAATTCTTTCCGCAGGAAGACAGCGGCAAAATCCAAATCAATGTGGAAGCCCCGGTGGGCACCAGCTATACCGATACGCAGCAAATCTTAAAGCAGTTGGAACAGGATGTGCGGCGTATGCCGTATGTAAAGGATGTGCTGATTTCCGCCGGTGTGGGGAGCAGTTTCTTTGATTCCAACCCCAGCAACCAGGGCCACGTCCGTTTTGAATTGGAAGACCGCAAAACCCGCCACGGCATTACGACTTCCAAATACTTGGAACTTACCCGCGAAATGATGAAAAAATACGAAGGGTTAAAAACCAGCTCGTACATCGTTTCCGACGGCCCCGGCGGGCAAAAAGACGTGGAATACCGTATCTCCGGGCCGGATATTGATAAACTGACCGAATACGGCAATGCTATTTTGGATAAACTCCGCCAGGATCCGCGCTTTATTGACTTGGACCTGTCGTTGGATATGGCCAAGCCCGAATACCGCGTGGTCATTAACCGCGAAAAAGCCCACGATATGGGCGTCAACGTGACGGATATTGCTTCCGCCTTGCGCACCATGGTCGGCGGCGAGGACGAAGTGACCAAGTACAAAGAAGGCGATGAATTGTACGAAGTCCGCATCCGCGTGGGCGAAGAATACCGCGACACCAAGGAAGCCGTCAGCGCGCTTATGGTGCCGGCCACCATCAACGGGCAGGAAACCATTGTGCGTTTGGACAGCGTGGCCACGATTGAAGAAGGCACCGGTCCCAGCCAGATTGACCGCTACAACCGTCAGCGCGAAATCACCGTGGAGGCCAACTTGAACGGGTTGGATACCCGCGCGGCGATGGGCATCATCCAGCAGGCGTATGATTCGCTGGGGCTGTCCAGCGAATACAGCGGCGGTACCAGCGGCAGCGCCAAAGAAATGGCCAAAATGTTCCAATCGTTCATCTTGGCGTTCGTGTTGGCGTTCCTGTTTAAGTATATGATTCTGGCGGCCCAGTTTGAAAACTATTCGCACCCGGTGGCCATTATCGTATCCTTGCCGTTAACGGTTCCGTTTGCGATTTTCTCGCTGTTGGTTACGGGGCAGACCTTGAACATTTACAGCTTGCTCGGGTTGTTCATGCTGGTGGGGGTCGTCAGTAAAAACGCTATTTTGCAGACCGACTATACCGACCAGCTGCGTGCCCGCGGCTACGGCCGTACGGACGCTATTTTGCAGGCCAACCGCGTGCGCTTGCGCCCGATTTTGATGACTACCTTAACGCTGGTGGTGGGGGTGGTGCCGATGTTAATCTCCAACGGGGAAGGCGCCGAATCCCGCCGCAGCTTGGCTATCGTTATCGTGGGCGGGCAGGCGCTGTCGCTGCTGGTCACGTTGCTGATGACGCCTGTTACGTACATTCTGATGGACGAATTGGGCGATTGGATTAACTATAAATTCAGAGGGATTCCCTATCCGGAAGATAAGAGCAAAGACGTCATTTTGCCCGAAGTGCCGGAAGACAATTAATCCTGATACAGGAAAACAGCTTGCGCCGGGGCCGATTGGCTCCGGCGTTTTTTTGTATAGGAGAGCGTAAGCGTTGGCCCGCGGGCATTGAAGGCATAAAAAAACCGCGCCGGCGGCGCGGGAAAAAGGAGAAAAAGAAAAAGGTGCGGGCGGGAATCGAACCCACGAATATCAGTTTTGCAGACTGACGCCTTACCACTTGGCTACCGCACCAGATACGTCAAATTGTTTGGAACCTAATTATTATAGCAAAAAAATCCGGTTTTAGGAAGAAAGAAAAATTTTTGCAAAATTGGGCCTTGATTTTTTGTATACCCTGCCTATACTAGCAATATGGGAGTGCCACCATCACCCGGTTTAGGGTACGCCTCTTGTAGGGGACAAGGCCTCCCAACTTTTTTGTTTTCCCGGTTCCGCCAAGGGGCCGGGATTTTTGCGTGATGTGTTCCCTTTATACAGGTTTTTTGCTATAATAATTAAAAGGCTCCCAAACGGGGGCCGTTTTTAACGGCTCCGCAAGGGGCGCCTGCCCGGGCAAAAGGCTTTCGCCTTTGGCTGTTTTTTGATATAATAAAGTATATTGCCTGGCGCGGGCGTAGTTCAATGGTAGAACACTAGCCTTCCAAGCTTGATACGTGGGTTCGATTCCCATCGCCCGCTTGGCAGCAATTTTTGCAGCAAATGCTGGGGTAGCTCAGTCGGTAGAGCATCTCCATGGTAAGGAGAAGGTCGTGGGTTCGATTCCCACTCCCAGCTTAGCAATTTAAAGTAGGTTTGCCCCGCGAGGGGCCCGGCAGTAAATGCTGGGGTAGCTCAGTCGGTAGAGCATCTCCATGGTAAGGAGAAGGTCGTGGGTTCGATTCCCACTCCCAGCT
>CALUZE010000152.1 GCA_944325235.1 uncultured Elusimicrobiales bacterium
GAACGATTCCCTTCTTGCCGAAATTATAGCTCGTGGTATCATTCTGTGTCACGATGAATGTCGTAGGATGCTCATAGTCCTTGTCAAGGAAGAACCTCTGAGGACTCTTCAGAACCACGGTATTGTCATCAGCCGTTATAGTGAGCATGTGCTGCGATGAGCCGATTGTGAACTGCTGATTTGACTGCTCACCAGAGTTATACTGAGTCGTATTGGCGTCATGGACAGGATACTCAACGATTGTTCCGTCCTTCTTCTGCCATTTCAGAATCCAGTTGCACAGAGTCAATCGACCCTGCCAGTGAACATCATCTATGTTGAACGACTCGGTACACAGATAATATTCGTCATTCTTGGAGTCATACAACGTATCTCCCACGATTACGGGATAGTCAAGCGTGGTCTGAAACCTGACTCGAACGCCATTTGCGGCAGAGTATTCCCGCTTGAAGAACCTGATACGCAGGGGGGCGGCATCCGCATAGTCCTCGGCCTTCATCTTGCCAAGCTCCCACATGTACACTCCAAGGGCGCGTGAGGCATCATCATCGAACACCTCTTCAAGCAGCTTCTTGCTGTTCCATATATGCTCTTCGCGCAGAGAGCTTCCGCCGATACTCATCTTGCGCCTGAATCTCTCAAGACTGTTCATTGTGATGCATCACCTCCGTAATTATATATAAGATATCTATCATCCCTTAGCAATCATATCTCTAAGTTCTGCAATAGCGTTCATAATATCTTGATTTTGCTTTGTCATTTCATAAATATATTCTTCCATCGTATAAAGGTACTCATGATACTCATACAGCACGGCATCATCATCTCGCTCAACTCTTTTGATATCCTTATGGACATATACCGTACCATCGTTGATAATTACTGGTTGAGCCTGTTCCTCGGAACCCCATACGATACCAACGTCAGTCATCTTCTGTCCCTTCGTTTGATATGTGTGAAATAATAATTGTTGACATCTGGCAGAAGCGGAACCCAATACTTGTCTCTCAGTCTTCTACTATCACACCATTTCAGCCATCCCATATAGCTGTTGAATGCGCAGTAGTCAGAATAAGTCACATGTCTTCCATGCTTCTTGATTATCAACATCTTCTTCTTGAATCTTTTGCATGTTCTCTTTCTTAGAAGCGTATATCCGACAAATGTACGATAGCCAACGAAATCAACACCTCGAACATTGATAGGAAACACCTGCCAGTTATCCTTGACCTCAAGCTTTAGATTATCCCTGAGATATGCCTCTATCTTTTTGAACCACTCATGTAATCTCTCTTTAGATGAGTCGAATATAACTATGTCATCCATATATCTTACGACATGCTTTACACCAAGCTCCTCCTTGAGCCAGTGGTCAAAATATGATAGATAGAAGTTCGCCAGATATTGCGACAGATATGAACCGATTGGCACTCCAACAGGCTTTCTGCTATCAATAATCATGTCAAGAAGCCATAGCAGCTCCTTGTCCTTGAACTTCTTTCTCAGCATGTTCTTCAATATCTCGTGGTCTATGTTCTGATAGAAGTGATGAACGTCCATCTTGAGACAATATGTTGACTCGTCTGTGTGATTGTTCACGATATCTCTTGTCTTCTTTAGAGCATAGTGTATTCCTCGTCCCTTTAGAGACGCACACGTAAAATCCGTGAATACCTTGTGAAACACATCTTCTATCTGTAGAAGAATCGCCCACTGTATTATTCTGTGAGGAAAGTAGGGTAGCTTCCAAAGCTCTCGTTCCTTACCCTTGTCATTGATAATCTGTACTGTGTAATCATCAAGAGATATCTCATAGGTATGGTTCTTCAGCATATATTGAATGACCGACAGATACAGTTCGGGATTCTCATCTACCATCTTAACTTCTTTATAATACCCCTTGTCCTTGCGAGCCTTCTTATGAGCCTTATAAAGGTTCTCCATGCTATAAATCTTGGAGTACACGTTTCCAATTCTCTTCATTTAGCTTTCCTTAAATAACGATATTTACGTTTTCTTCTCAAACTTTCGAATCTCAATCAAATCAAAGACTCAATAGGCACCTCCCCGGTGTTGTTCCTATACGATAGAATCCTCGATATAACCGAAACCTACTAATACGATTTTAATGAAAATTATGTTTTGCCAAGAGGCAGGGCACAAATATTTCAATTGATTATTTCAACAGGACATCAATAAAGTCGAGCTTGCCGACCGCTGTCAGCCCTGCGATAAACGTAAGCAAACAAGGTGGGTGGTGATATTCGAATTCGAATCCGAAGTGTCATAATTCGCATTCAGTTGGAAAGTGCCTGCATTAGTGCCATTGTTCCAATTGCTGCCGAAATTAGCACAGTGGTCAGTATACGCATTCGCATTAAAAAAATGGTTCGTGACCATAGGCGACACCACAAACCGCATACTTATGCCCATAGGTAAAGCTAAAAACTTTGAACTTTAATCAATATATGTCAACCAAAAGGAGTTCTCCCCTTAAGAAGAAACGTGCTTATAAACAAGGCGGGCGGCGATATTCGAATACGAATCCGAAGCGTCAGAATGCGCATCCAGCTGGAAAGCGCCCGCAAAAGCGCCATCGGCCCAATCGCCGCCGAAAACAGCACAGCGGCCAGCATACGCACTCGCATAGTCGCAGTAATAGGTAGAAGAAGAACCGCTACACTGTTTTGCGACAAAGCCGCCATGATTGCTTCCTATTACCTGAGACAGATGATTGCCTTGGTTAGACATAGGACCATTCTCAGAATACTGATAGTTGGAACCATTGTCAGTTCCGCTCATGTTCTTATAATAGGTAAGAATCTTTCTAGAGCCGTTCAGATAGATGCCATCTACCCAATAATAAC
>CALUZE010000153.1 GCA_944325235.1 uncultured Elusimicrobiales bacterium
GGTGGACCCCAACGCGGGGGATTTCTTCCCGGAGACGGATTGGGGCGCAATGGAGTGGTACTAAAAAGCCCCTTGAAAAACGCCGATTTAATTGTATAATAGAAGTAAGGAAGTGTGTATAGGGAAAGTTGTTACGGAGTGGGGGACCATCTCTGAACAACGAATTTCTTTATTATATAAATGCAGAACGGAAGGGCTTTTCCGATGGCAAGGAAATCCCCTTTCGGGGCCCTAAAAAGCCCTTACCAGGCAGTTTTATTTTAATAGGAGGCATTTATGCCAGAGGAAAAAAAGAAGGAAAGTTTTACCTTTAGCGATAAGATTAAGAACAGCAAGCCAATTGCCTCTAAATCTTTCGCTAATCGTATTTCCTCCAAAATCGGGAGCGACGGCAAACCCAAAAAGACGCTCTTTGAGCGCACCAAACGGGATGCGCCGTTCTTCATCGCGGCCTTGGTAGCGTTGTTGTTGCTGCCGTTTCTGTACAAATACAGCGGCCAAGTGAATGAGGAACCTATGGTTACCCCCGGAAGCGAGGAATCCATATTCGATCCCGAACGCTATGGCTTTGACACGGCTACCGGGGATCCGGAAGGTCAGATTGCGCAGCTTGCGGGGCGGGACCCGTTAAGCCTGATTAAAGGGTTCAATTCGGAAGAGGAAGAAGCAACCACTGAACCTTATGATTCCGATATCTATACGGACCGCAGCGGGTTGGACGATTCTTCGTCTTACAACGATACCTCTGTGGAAGAAAACAATACCAATATCTACAAACAAAATGCGCCCGCGGCCACGCGTGCGGCTTTCCGCCGTGCAGCCACGAAGATTAATCCGTTGTCTTCGGCGGGGCTGACCAGCCGCTCCGGCAGCAAATTGGGTGTAGGTATGTGGGGCGGCGGCCTGAAAAAAGCAGCCGAAAAAGTAGCTGCCGAAGGCCCGCGCAACAGCCCGAAACCGGTTTCGCTGCAGCCGTTGCAGGCGGTCGGCAAACCCAGCCGCACCTATTTTGGCAGTGGCGCGGCGGCCGAAGCCAGACGCTCCAAAGACGCTATGTCTAAAGCCAACGCCATGCAAGCCTTGATGGACGCTCAGGTCAGACCGGTAGAACCCGGCAAGATCGGCGGATTAGGCGGCGGTTCGTTTGGCCCCGGCGGCGGTAACGGCGATTTGAAACGCACGTTTGCTTTCAACGGCAAAGAACCCTGGTGGTGGGATATGATGAAGAGACGCGCCCAGATGGAATGGGAAGCGGACTTCAACCGCAAGTGGGACTGGATTAAGTGGAAAGACAAACTCTGGCAGAATGTGCTGGGCGGCTTGTTCAATTGTATCGTAACCGGGCAAGACGACGGCAGCATGGGCAAATTGTTCGGCGCCAAAGCCGGTGCCGGTGCGCCGGATAAGTGCATGAACTTGACCAAAGAAGATTGGGAAAAAGCCAAACCGGGCGTGCCTTTTGACAAAGATCATTGCTACTTCGAATTCGGCTATCAAAAAGGCAGCAAGGATCCCGATCCGTGGAAATCCGGCAACGCCAACGAAGTTACGTTGGGCCCCATCGGCCAGCGCTTGGACTGCTTGAGCGCCGGGTTGGGCGGTATCTTCTCCAAATGGGCGAAAGATATCTTTGGTTCCAACAAAGGTGCCTTTGCTGAAATGAACGATTGCTACACGTTTGCCCAGAACGGCCAATATGTGGCTAACTTCTCCAGCACCAAAGGCGGCTGGACGGTTCTGCACTATGTAGTGGGGGTGCGGACGGAAGAATTGAATAAATACTATGATTCGCCGGCGGACCAACAGGCGAATATGCTGGTGGTGGGCTACGTTGGCAACGGCCCGACGTATAACAGCAACATTACGGCCGTAAAAGACCGCAAGGACTTTGTGCCGTTGTTTATTGAAAGTGTTGCCATTAAGAATAAAAAGATTGATACGAAAAAATCGCCTACGGCTTCCAACACCAAGTTTTCGTACTCCGGGTACTGGAGAAACGGAGCCAAGAGCGGCGGTTTTACGGCTACTTCGTATGAAGATGCGCTGGCCAAATGCAATGCTTTTAAGTGGCCGACCAATGAGGACTGCAGACAGGAAATCAATGGGCAGGCCAAAGATGTGGATAAAGTCAAAAAGATTGCTGCTATTATGGATGGCGGCATGATGCCTACGTACAACGATTTTATCGCTGTACTTAGAGAAGGCGGCGCTATCCGCGACTCGGTGACGGTGGGCACGAAAGAGAACTTATCCAAATCCACCAAAGGCGGCAAACAGGGCAAAGACTGGGTAACCGGTGCCCGCTGCCAATACCCGTTGGTGCGCGTCAGCTGCGATTACTATGCTAATATGTCTAACCAAACGGGCCAAATGACGGCAAACGGCTATCCGTTTGCACACTTGAGCTTTGCCAACGGTATGATGGGGACGAATGCGTATAAAGCGATGAAGAACCGCTTCTTCCTGTCGTACACGGTGCAAGGGGTGGATAACTCGCAGCCGCAAGCCATCACCACTTCTACCGACCAGGCGAACGGCCAGTGGTACCCGGTGCCGCACCAGAATGTACGCCCGTACAAAGGCTCTTGGAGCAAGGAACTGAGCGGGGCTGGTTCCGCTACCACCAAATTGGGTAAGGAACGCCAGGACCTGCCGGGTGCGGGGGATGACTATCAAATCGTTGCTACGGCGCCGATCATCCAAAAGTTGAAAGATGCCGGTCAGCGCGTCATCATTACCTGGGAAGTACGCCAGTGCGGCAACTTGCTGACAGACGGAAGCTCCATCACGCAGGGCGGTTGCACCAGAGGCAACATCAAGCAGTTTGATGAAGACGGCAAAGTAACGGCCATTTTGGGTGCAGACAAACCGGGCGAACCGGTCAGCCAGGTAACGTGCACGTACTTTGACGGTACGGAAACGCTGGGGTTCCAAGTGGATATTAAAAACGAACCCGAAACGGCCCAGGAATCGGAACCGATTAAACCGGTTCCGAACCAAACCGTCCTGGAATTGGCCAACGTAATGAACGGCAAAAAAGGGATTCAGGACCGCTATGATACGGAACGCGCCGGCTTGCTGAAGCTGCCTGACTTTACCGTATACGGTAAAGGGGGAGCCCAGCCCTTGGCCAGTGCGTTGGCAACCAAAAACTGCACGGCGGTAGGTACTACGCGCAAATCCCGCGAGGGTGCGGCGGTGATGTTCAACCAAGCCGAAAGCAAGGCCTACATCAACAGCGTACTCTCCGCCGCCAACGCCAGCGAAGCTTTCACGGCGGCCAATACGCAGTTCCAACACAACGGAACGGTGAGCGTGCCGCAGCTGGTGGACGCGATGACGATTGCGTATGCGCGCGATCCGAATGCCCAGATTCCGATGAACCTGGTTTGTTCGTTAGCCAAAACCATTGCGTATAACTCGTACGATCCGCAAATGTTCTCTGCGACGAACGAAGTGTGGAGAAACACGTTCGGTGCGTTTGCAGCCTACACCGGCCCGGATTCTTCGTACTATCCGACGCGTATGACTTATACGAGCGATGGTGACATCATTGTGGACCGCCGCTTCTTGGGCTGCGGTACGGCAACCGGAGCCAACGGTACCTTTGAGGCCGAGCCTTCGGTTCGCCCGTACCACTACGGTCGGTATAATTGGAACCATCTGCAAATCGGCGATCAGAACGCGACCAATCCTTTCTCCGGTTCTACGGGCCGCGATGCATACTTGCAGGAAATTACCAAGGGCGGTTGGGCCAGAGACGGCTTTGACCCGAACACCTATCCGTTGCGCAGCATTGGTGCCGCCATTGGCTTCCAACAACGCCAAAGCATTACGCAGAAAGAGCTGGACCAATCGCAACGGACCACGTTGGACGATTATAACCGCCAGATCTACGTCAACCTCGCCAATCGCTTCTTCAACGAAGAAGATGATGCCTCCTGCGGGTTGTCGGGCAACATGCCGGTGTCGGAGGCCTTGGAATATGTGGGGGCCGTGTGTATCAACGGCAAAAACGCCAAACCCAGCAACGGAAATGATACAGAATGCAGTACGCGGTATCATGCTTCCAATGTAGCGGGTACCGGCGGTGGCCAAGTTGTAGAAGAAAAAATCGTGCCTACCATTGAGTAGGAAATGTTTTAGAAAACCCCGGGAGTTTGCTCCCGGGGTTTTTTGTTTCCGTTGGGGGCGTCTGTTTGCTCTTATCCTTCCTTTTTTTTATCATATACATATGGGTTTTAAACGTTTTTTTTCGGTGTTTTGTTTGGCGGCGTGGGCACTGGTTGCCGCGGCGCCGCACGCGCACGCGTTTTTCCCGTTTTCGTTTGGCAAGCAGGAACTTAAAACGGATTATTCCCAAACGGTGTGGGACCGCATTATGCTGGAGCAGTCCGTCACCGATATGCGCCGCGGCCTGAGCGAAATGGCCCAAGCCAAATACCGCGAGGCTTCCAACAGTTTTGCCAAAGCCGTCATCAAAAACGCCAAAGACCCGCTTCCGTATCTGCTGCTGGGCGCTTCGCTCTACTGGACGGGGCAGGTGGACGACGCTATCAGCGAATACAACGAAGCCCTCCGCTTAGACCCGCAGAACGCCATGGCCTACCAGCTGTTGGGCATTGCCAGCGGCTGGAAGGGGGATGTCCCGCAGGCGCAGGCGTATTTTTTAAAAGCCAACGCGTTGGACCCTGACAAGGCCGA
>CALUZE010000154.1 GCA_944325235.1 uncultured Elusimicrobiales bacterium
AAAGGCCTGCAAGCCGCTTTTGAAGACGTTTTCCCTATTGAAGCTCCCGACGGGAGTATGAGACTTGAATTTTTGAAGTACGAGCTGGGCTCCCCCCGCTACGCCACCCCGGCCGAGGCCGCCGTGCGCGACAGCACCTATTCCGCACCCTTAAAAGCCCTGCTCCGCCTGTATGTAAAACAGAAAAACGGGAAGATGAAGGAAGCCTCCGACCAAGACGTCACCCTGTGCGATTTGCCTTTGATGACGGATGCCGGCTGCTTTGTATTTAACGGGGCCGAACGCGTGGTCGTCAGCCAGATGCACCGCTCCCCGGGTATTATTTTTGAAGAAGACGAAGAAAAGAAACAGTCCACCTTCGGTAAACGCCTGTATGTGGCGCGCATTATTCCGTACCGCGGGGCGTGGATTGAATTTTCGTTTGACTTGATGAACGTGCTGTGGGTCCGCATTGACCGCAAGAAAAAAGTGCTGGCCTCCACGTTCCTCCGCGCTTGTGGTTTGGAAACCAACGCACAGATTATCCAAACGTTCTACAAATGCGAAGATATTGAAGTGAAAGCCTCCAACATTGACGGCGTCATCGGCCGCTACGCGGCGGATGATATTTACGATCCGGCCACCGGCGAAGTGCTGTGGAACCTGGACGATAAAGCCGCCCTGCCGATTGACGATAAACTTTTCAAAACGTTAATTGAAAAGAAAGTAAAAACCATCAAGGTCATTTGCGGCAAACCCCGCCAGGACGACCCCGGTATTTTGGCGACGTTGGAACACCGCAAGGATTCCATCCGCACCGCGGCCGAAGCGCAGGCGGAAATTTACAAAAAGATGAGAGGGCAGGATTTCGTCGTGAAAGAACAGGCGGAAACCTTCCTCAACAACTTGATTTTTGACAACATTCGCAGATATGATTTGAGCTTCGTAGGCCGCTACAAAATCAACAAAAAATTTGCGAATATGTTTGACCTGATCAGCAAATTTAAATTCAAAAAGTTCACGATGCCTTCCGACAAACGCCGCACGCTGGCGCCGGAAGATATCATTGTGACGGTGAAATACCTGCTGGCCCTGAACGCCGGCGAAGACGCCCAAAAAATGTACGGTGACGGGTTTACCTTTAAAGTGGACGACATTGACCACTTGGGCAACCGCCGCGTGCGCGGGATTGGGGAATTGTTGGAAAACCAAATCCGCATCGGGCTTTCGCAGATGGCCAAAACGGCGCGGGACCGCATGAACCGCGAACTGACTTCCCTCACGCCGCGCGCATTAGTCAACGCGCAGCCCGTGCAGGCGATTGTCCGCAAGTTCTTCGGTACTTCTCAGCTTTCGCAGTTTATGGACCAGATCAACCCCTTGGGCGAACTGACGCACAAACGCAGATTGTCCGCCTTGGGTCCCGGCGGCTTGAACCGCAAACGCGCCGGCTTTGAAGTGCGCGACGTGCACTATACGCACTATGGCCGCGTCTGCCCGATTGAAACCCCGGAAGGTCCGAACATCGGTTTGATTACCTCTTTGGCGTGCTACTCCAAAGTCAATAAGTACGGCTTGATTGAAACGCCGTACCGCAAAGTCGTCAACGGGAAAGTGACGGACCAGGTGGAAGAATTAACCGCCGACGCCGAAGACGATAAACTCGTGGCCCAGGCCAATACGCCCACCACCAAAGACGGCAAAATTGATACCGACTTGGTCGCCTGCCGTGTGCGTGCCGACTATCCGTTGGTGTCGCCCAAACAGGTGGACTATATGGATGTGTCCCCGCTGCAAGTCATCAGCGTGTCCGCGGCCTTGATTCCGTTCCTGGAACACGACGACGCGAACCGTGCGTTGATGGGTTGTAACATGCAGCGCCAGGGCGTGCCGCTTTTGATGCCGGAAGCGCCTTACGTGGGCACCGGTATTGAACACGAAGTCGCGCGTGACTCGGGTACCTCCGTGGTGGCCCGCCGCGACGGCCGCGTCCAATTTGCGGACGCTTCCAAAATCATCGTGGAAGCCAAAGACGGCACCTACGATGTGTACGAACTTTTGAAATACAAACGCTCCAACCAGGATACCTGCATCAACCAGCATCCGATTGTCAAAACGGGCGACAACGTAAAAGCCCGCCAAGTAATTGCCGACGGTCCGTCTATGGATAACGGCTACCTGGCGCTGGGACGCAACATGCTCGTAGGCTTTATGTGCTGGGAAGGGTATAACTACGAAGACGCCATCTTGGTATCTTCCCGCCTGGTGAAGGACGATGTATTTACTTCTATTCACTTGCACGAATTTACGGTGGACGCTCGCAACACGAAACTGGGGGCGGAAGAAATCACCCGCGATATTCCGAACATCGGTGCCGAAGCGCTGTCCCACCTGGACAACGACGGTATCGTGCTGCCGGCCACGGTGGTGGAACCCGGCGACATCCTGGTCGGTAAAGTGACCCCGAAAGGCGAACAACAACTGACCCCGGAAGAACGCTTGCTCAAAGTCATCTTTGGTAAAAAGGCCGATGACGTGGTGGACGCCTCCTTGCGCGTACCGCCCGGCACCAGCGGCAAAATTTTGGGCACCCGCGTATTCGTGCGCAAAGAAAAACTGACCAAAGCCGAAGAAAAAGCCCGCTTGACCGCGCTGGAAAACGAAAAGGATTCCACGCTGGCGCTCCTCAAGGAGCAGCGCAAACGCGCTTTGGCCAATGCCAAAGAAACCATCAAGAAAGAAGCGGATTTGAAGAAGGAAGAAGCCCGCATCAACGCGCTGTACAAGCTGATGGAAAAGAAAGCGGTGGAACACTACGAACGCGAGATGGAATTCTCCAAACAGGGCGACGAACTCGCCGTAACGGTGAACAAATCCGTCAAAGTGTACATTGCTTCCAAACGCAAACTGCACGTGGGTGACAAAATGTCCGGCCGCCACGGGAACAAAGGCGTGGTGGCGCGCATCCTGCCGGAAGAAGATATGCCCTTCCTGCCGGACGGCACCCCGCTGGACATTGTGCTTTCGCCGTTGGGTATTCCTTCCCGTATGAACGTGGGCCAGCTGCTCGAAACGATGCTCGGCTGGGCCGCGCACTACCTGCACTACAACGCCGCCACCCCGGTCTTTGA